>JAGCLZ010000005.1 GCA_017646685.1 Bacteroidales bacterium
GGAGGAGTGTTGAACATAGAAATATCGCGAGGTTCAGCCAAAGCGTGAGTGCGATAGTCAACCATTGTTGGAAGTGGGTTCATGTATTTACGATCTTGGATTTTTCCAAGGATGTCTTTACGTACGATAACGAAAGTAACACCGGCAGGACCTACGTTCTTTTGTGCACCACCGTAGATAAGACCGTATTTAGTTACGTCTACTGGACGGCTCATGATGTCAGAAGACATATCAGCAACCAACATGATAGGACAATCCATATCGTGTTTGATTTCAGTACCGTAGATAGTATTGTTTGTAGTGATGTGGAAATAATCAGCATCTGTTGGGATAGTGTAGTTTTTAGGAATGTAGCTGTAAGTTTTGTCTTCAGAAGAAGCAACGATTACAGTTTCACCGAACAATTTAGCTTCTTTAGCAGCTTTCTTTGCCCAAACACCGGTTTGTAAGTAAGCAGCTTTCTTTTCCATTAAGTTTGCTGGAACTGTCATAAATTGAGTGCTAGCACCACCACCTAAGAATAATACTTCGTAATCAGCAGGGATGTTCAAAAGATCACGCCATAGTTGACGAGTTTCTTCCATTACTCTTTCCCAACCCGGAGTACGGTGAGAAATTTCTAACAATCCGATTCCAGTGTTGTCGAAATCGCGGATAGCAGCTATTGTGTTTTCAATAGCTTCTTTTGGTAAAACGCAAGGACCTGCGTTAAAATTATGTACTTTTTTCATCTTGTTTTTTGCTTTAAAATATTTATATTCAATTTATTATTTCGTTACTAAGAATTTTCTTCGTGCTACAAATGTAAGGCTTTTTCTTCAGTATTTCAAATATATACTGCTTATTTTTCACCACAGTAAAGTTATTATCTGTATATATTGTTATATACCAAACTTTTAAGATGTGGTATCTTTGTGATAAATATTTTACTTTACACAGCAACGTTGTTTTCGCGTAGGGCTGCATTGAGCGATGTTTTCAAATCGGTACTTTCTTTGCGTTTTCCTATTATCAAAGCACATGGCACTTGGTATTCTCCGGCAGGAAACTGTTTGGTGTAGCTGCCCGGTATAACCACCGAACGGGCAGGTACATGACCTACGTGTGTGACGGGTTCGCTGCCTGTAACGTCTATTATCTTGGTCGAACCGGTTATAACAACTCCGGCACCTATCACAGCTTCTTGTTCGATGTGGGCTCCTTCCACTATAATAGCACGCGAGCCTATAAAACAGTTGTCTTCAACTATAACCGGCGATGCTTGAACGGGTTCCAACACTCCGCCAATACCTACTCCGCCACTTAGGTGAACGTTTTTGCCTATTTGTGCACACGACCCAACTGTAGCCCAAGTGTCTACCATGGTACCACTATCCACATAAGCTCCAATGTTTACGTACGAAGGCATCATCACCACACCCGGCGCAAGGTACGACCCGTAGCGTGCTATGCCGTGGGGTACAACTCTTACACCCTGCGAGGCAAGGTTCTTTTTCAAAGCTATCTTGTCGTGAAATTCAAACGGACCTACTTCCATTGTTTGCATTTCGCATATCGGGAAATACAGTAGTACAGCTTTTTTTATCCATTCGTTTACATGCCAATGGCTATCTATTTGTTCGGCAATACGCAATTGTCCTTTGTCCAACTGCTCTACCACGCTACGTATGGCTTTGATGGTAGCATTATCTTTAAGAAATTCGCGATTTTCCCATGCTTGTTCAATCAATTGTTGCTCCATATCGCTGTTGATTATTAGTTAGTTGTTTGATATAATTGTTATTTGATTATTTTTGCAAATATACATATTTTTTGTGGTATATATAACCATAATATTGTGTAGGATTTGAAGAGTAAAAGAATTATAGGCAACTTCTAAAAATTGCTTTGCAAGTGATTTGCGAATTTTTACTAGAAAGATTTCGGTAAAAAACGTAAACGTTGCGATTAAGCGAGTAAAGAGCAATGCCTCAGCATTAGCTATTTCGAGCTATAGCAACATCGGCGAAGTCAACCACGCAAAAGTTCTTTCTACAATCAATTCAATTTCCTAGAACGTGGAGTTTTTAGAAGTTGCCTATACACATTTGCCGTTTTTTTCCTCGTGATGTAGACAAAATTTCCTCACGAGGAAAATTTATCTGCATCGTGATGTAGGCAAATCTCCTTCGGGACGTAAATTTTATGCTCTCGATAGGGTGGGATGACGGTATACTATCAGTAATTTTATGGTATACTATGAATCGAATGACGGTATATTGTGAACCGATTGATGATATACCGTCAAGAAAAGGATGGTTGATGGGGGAGGAAATTCGGATTGTTCAATGTGTAATTTCTGCGAAGGTTTCTTGGAAAATAAAATTACGCAGTGTATCATACTAAATAGCCGGAAACTAAGTTATAATAATAATTCATGCACTAACGAAAACGAAAAAACAGTGATATAAAAGATATGGGAATAGTAGCCAGGCAAAGTATCAAGGGCTCGATAGTGAGTTATTTTGGAGTGTTTATAGGGTTTATTACCAGTATGTTGGTTGTAGTACCTATGGTAGACCCGGCTTCGTATGGGCTGTTGGGTATATTGTGCGATGCCGCCACGCTGTTGGGCAGCTTGGCAATGGTGGGTATGGGCGCCTCGGGAGTCAAATATTTCCCGTATTTCAAAAATCCGGCCAAACATCACAATGGCTTTTTCTATTATTTGTTGGTGATACCATTACTGGGTGTGGCTGTATTTTTTTCGTTGGCTATAATACTTAAAGCACCTATAATAAACTACTTCAGCCAAAATGCGGCAGTTTTTGCCGACTATTTCTTTTGGATATTTCCGTGGGCTTTCTTTATTGTATATCAGAATATTTTTGCCACATATAGTAATGTGCTTATGCGTATAGTTATACCCCGCACTGTGCAGGAGGTGATTATCCGTGTTTTTAATATGGCAATACTTTTGATGTTTGCTTTTGATATTATTGATATCCATTGGCTTGTAGCTCTTCAGGTGATGGTATATGGTGTGGCGATGCTGATAAATTTTTTGTATATAGCCCGTATAGATAAACTAACCCTTTGGCACGACAATAGTTTTGTTCCCACCCCCATGCGCAAAGAAATAGCCTCTTATGCCGGCTATACGTTACTAGCATCGGTAGGAACCACCATCATGCAACGTGTTGATTCGTTTATGATAGCGGGAATGTTGGGTTTGGAATCGTTGGGGATATACCGTATAGCGATGTATATGGGTATCATAAGCGAGATACCCTCGCGTTCGCTCTTTGCAATAGCCCAGCCAGTGGCTGCCGAAGCAATAAAGAATAATGATGCGGAGGCTTTGTCTAAACTGCTCAAACAGGTGTCCATCAACCTTATGCTTATAAGTTCGGCAATATTTTTGCTGCTATATATTAATGTAGATAATATATTTGAGATAGTACCCAATGGATTGCGATATGCAAGTGGCAAATGGGTGATGGTGTTTATAGCCTTGGCAGGGGTAATAAATATCACATTTACATTCTCGCTCAATATTTTGCAACTTTCAAACTATTATATGTACTATCTGCCGTTCTTGCTTTTGCTATCGCTTTGCGGAATATTGGGCAACAGGCTGTTGATACCATATTTGGATATAAACGGTGCTGCCCTTGCCAAGGTGATAACCTACTGTGTGTTTGGACTATTGCTTACTTCTTTTGTTTATTACAAACTAAGGATACATCCGCTTACGTGGAATCATCTTAAACTCTTGGTATTGGTGCTTATGGCAATAGGATTGCATCATTTGCTGCCGGTACTGCCGGTGCCATTTTTTGACGCTTTGTACCGTACAATTGTAATAGCTGTTTTTGGAGTAGTGCTGGTTTACAAGTTTAAAATATCGGAAGATGCCAATAAGATAGCCGATAAAATATTGAAAAAATCAAAGTAAGTTGAATATATAAAACTCTATTCAAAAAAAAATCGTATATTTGCAGAACATCATAGCATTTTGAATGTAATGCAAGATAATGTTTATTAAATGATTAAATAGAAAAATAATAAGGATATGAATAAGAAAATACTTATTTTAGCAGCTTTTGTAACTTTGGTGGGTAGTGGTTTGAAAGCCCAAACAATGGAATATACCAAGTATGTAACACCTGACTATAAGATAACCAATGCAGCTAGTTGCAAACCTTATAATCATAATATTACAGAGTGTATACATTGGTTGGAAAATGTGTCGCCAAATATATTCAAAGAAGAACAAGTTAAAGCAAAACAATTTCTTACAGAATGGGCAACGCTAAGTAGCGATGTTCAGATAGTAATGGACGAAAAGATAGTAACATTTATCAACTCCAGTCCCGATATGATTATATATTATATAGGAGGATGGACAAGAAAATCTATTCTTACAAAAAACAAACTTCTCAAGTCGGACTATGCCTATGCAGGTTTGCAGAGCGTAATTAACTATTACAAACGCTACAACAAACTTGTGAATTATGATGCGAACATTGAAAAACTTATACAATTGGAAGAGCAAGGTGGACTTCTAATCCAGTTGCAAAAGGATATGATAAAACACGACTTCAGATAATTTCTAATGAATAGTCTGATTCTTTTTCCTGTAGGGATAGGAAATCCCGATTTGGCTGTAGCATTGCCAAGCTATAACGTGCAGTTGCTGAACACATGTCATACATTTATTGTAGAGGAATTGCGTACAGCTCGTCGTTTTCTGAAGCAGGCCGGCTATGAGCATAGTATTGATTCAACAACGTTTCTTATCCTTAACGAGCATACACAGCATACCGAGATAATCAGCTATTTGGATTCCATAGCCGATGGCAATATAGGTTTGCTTTCCGAAGCCGGATTGCCTTGCATTGCCGACCCGGGAGCCAAGATAGTGCGTATGGCACAGGAAAAAAACATCAATGTGGTGCCTCTTGTAGGGCCATCGTCGCTTATGATGGCTTTGATGGCTTCGGGTTTCAACGGACAGAACTTTAGCTTTGTAGGATATTTGCCTATAGACAAATATGAAAGGTTGAAAGCTATAAGAAAACTCGAAGAGCGTTCGCAGAAAGAGAATCAAACTCAGATATTTATCGAAGCACCATATAGAAATAATCAAATGCTTGAGGCTTTGATAAATACCTGTAAAGATAACACTATGATATGTGTAGCCTGCGATATAAGTTTGGATACACAATACATAAAAACTCTTTCGGTAAGAAAATGGAGAAAGAACATTCCTAATCTGCATAAGAGAAATACTGTATTTTTACTTCAAGGGTAAGTAAATTACCCCATACTGGATAATCGAATAACTAATATATGTTATTTAGTTATCTTATATATAATATTTCAACAGTTTTTTTTTGACTATGAAATACGGAATAGTTTTATTATCTTTGCAGTATTGGAAATGAAGGTAGTTATATGGGTTATACTATTGATTTGTAGTTTTTGTATAAAAGAAAATATGTGGTAGTATGAGTGAAAAATTATCGGTTTTTTTGGAAAAAGCACAGAGATATTGCTCTTCTGCCGAACAGTGCATATATACCGTTAGGAAGAAAATGTATGAATGGGGTGTGGATGATGAAGAGAAAGATTATATAATAGGAGAGCTTATTGCCGATGGATTTATCAACGAAGGACGGTATGCCGAAACTTTTGCCAGGGGCAAATTTAGGATGTTAGGGTGGGGGAGAAATAAAATAAGATACCATCTGAAATCAAATCAAGTATCTGAGCAAAACATACGATTGGCGATAGAAGCTATTGACGACGAGGAGTATAACCAAGTATTGCAAAATCTGTTGCAGCGTAAATGGGATTCGCTGAAAGGAATTAATATTTTGCAGAAGAAACAGAAAACAGTGGGTTATCTTGTTCAGAAGGGTTTTGAAACCAATCTGATATTGGAAGAAATAAAGCAACGATATAATAAATAAACAAACATAAAAAACGACATGAGAGATATAAAAATATTTGCAGCATTTGCAATAATGATGCTTATGGTATGTGGCGCAACGGCTAATGATGTTGCGGATGATAAGAAAAAAGCAGATACGGTAGTAGCAAAACAAAACTGTTGGAAAACATCATCGTCTCCTACAGTAAGATTTTCACAATATTACTACGACAATTGGGCAAAAGATGGGTATACACAAGTAGCTCTTACGCTTGGATACATAGGTACATTTACTTATACCAAGCCAAATTATGTTTGGGATTCGCGTGTCGACATGGCTTTCGGTTTCCTTAAAATAGATATGAATGACGATAAAATGTTTGACGATTCGCAATATTTGCGCAAAAGTGATGATAAGATAGATTTTACATCAACTTTTTCGTTGAAAATGAAACATAATTGGAACTGCAATGCTTCGGTGAATTTTAAAAGTCAATTTTATGACAGCTATAAGTTTTATGCCGATCCTATGCAGGAACCAACTCTTATATCGGCTCTTTTTGCTCCTGCATACTTGTTGACATCGTTGGGTTTTGAGTATAAAAAAGAATATTGGAATGCATCATTCTCGTTTATTACCGGTAAGAATACTTTTGTACTTGACGAGCGTATCAAACCATCGGATTATGGTATAGCCGAAGGTAACTCTTATATGGGATGGGGTTCTTATATGCGTTTTTATTTCAAGAAAGATTTGTTTAAGAATATCAATTTCTATACACGTGTGGAATTCTTTTGGGAATATCAGAAAGAGTTGATGACGCAAACTGATGTAAACTGGGAAACAACATTGGAATTTAAAGTAAACAATTGGCTTTCGGCTTTTGCTAGTTTAAACCTCATATACGATGCCGATTATTCGTTGAAACGCCAATTATATCAACTATCCGGAATACAGCTGAACCTAGATTGGAATAAACGAAAAAAACACTAGGTACTGCCTTTTTGGAATGACTAAAAAATAGAAATATTACACTGAAAATATGCTTCGATATACGATTTAAAGGTTGTAAATGCGGCTAAAAAGGTTTAAAAATAGGTAGAGTGGATAAATTTTATTTGTTGGAAAATTAGTTGATTAGGCATGGAGAAGAAAAATATTTTGATATTTTGTTGTGCGAAACAAAAAAAATGAGTAATTTTGCAAACTGAAAAATCGGGGTGTGGCGCAGTTGGCTAGCGCACTTGCATGGGGTGCAAGGGGTCGAAAGTTCGAGTCTTTTCACCCCGACTTTTTTATATATACCTATCATCTTTGCTACAAAAGAAAACACTGGAAGAAACCAAAAATAGTGGCGAAAAATAGGCTGAATTCAAGGTGTATGTTTGTTTTGTTGAATTGCTATTGTTATCTCTTTTTTATATAATATCATGGAATCGTATTTGGATAAGAAAATAGAGAATCTAAAAGGTGTAGGATCGGCTCGAGCAACACTATTGCAGCGAGAAATAGGAATATTCACCTATGGAGATCTACTTTCGTATTATCCCTTTCGATATGTTGATAGAACGAGGTTTGTACCTATAAGAGAGATAAATGAAACAAACAGCTATTTGGTTATAAGAGGATATATTACCAGATTGGAACTTCTTGGTACCGGACGTACACAGCGGTTGGCAGCCACTTTTTCAGACTCTACAGGTAATATGGAACTTGTTTGGTTTAAAGGATTAAAGTGGATACAAGACTATTTGAAGAAAGATGTGGAATATATAGTGATGGGAAAACCTACCTTTTTTAATGGTAAGTATTCTATATCGCATCCGGATATGGAAGTTTTGCGGCCTAATGATGATGCTATAAAGCAAACTTTTATGCCAATATATTCGTCGACAGAAAAACTAAGGGTGCAAGGATTTGCCACAAAAGGTATATCCAAACTTATGCGTACATTGCTTGTAGAGGTACAGGGAAGAGTGCCTGAAACATTGCCTCAAGCGGTATTGCTGTCCAATGGATTGATATCAAAAGCCGAAGCTATCAAAGCTATTCATTTTCCAGATAGCAATGAAATGTTGCAAAAGGCAATATATAGATTGAAATTTGAGGAATTATTTTTTTTGCAACTCGACTATCAATATGCTAAAAAAGACCGCAAAGAACGTACTTCAGGATTTTTGTTTGATACAATAGGCGACGGTTTTAATCGGTTCTACAAGGATTATCTGCCTTTTTCGCTTACCAATGCACAAAAACGTGTGGTAAAAGAAATACGTGCAGATATGAAAACGGGCCAACAAATGAATCGTTTGCTACAAGGTGATGTTGGAAGCGGAAAAACATTGGTGGCACTATTGTGTATGCTTATAGCAAAAGATAATGGATTCCAATCCTGTATGATGGCACCTACAGAGATATTGGCCACTCAGCATTATTTGAGTATAACAAAAATGTTGGGCGACTTACCTATAACTACAGCATTGCTCACAGGCTCGACAAAAGCTGCTGAAAAGAGGAAAATAAAACAACAGCTTCAAAATAATGAAATAGATATATTAATAGGAACGCATGCATTGATAGAAGATGATGTGAAATTTTTCAACTTGGGTTTTGTGGTTATTGATGAACAACATAGGTTTGGGGTAGAACAAAGAGCTAAAATGTGGACAAAAAATCAAATACCGCCGCATGTTTTGGTAATGACAGCAACACCAATACCTCGTACTTTGGCTATGACCTTTTATGGTGATTTGGATTGTTCCATTATCGATGAGTTGCCACCGGGACGAAAACCAATAAAAACGATACATCAATATGATTCTGATAGGTTGAAAGTATTTGCATTCATGGAACGCCAGATGGCTTTGGGACGTCAGGTGTATGTGGTATATCCTCTTATCAAAGAATCGGAAAAGTTGGATTTAAAAGACTTGATGGATGGATATGAAAGTATATCTAGACGTTTTCCTCTGCCAAAATATCAGATAAGTATAGTGCATGGGCAGATGAAACCTGCAGATAAAGATTTTGAGATGGAGCGATTTAAGCAAGGGAAAACTCATATTATGGTATCTACCACGGTGATAGAAGTGGGAGTGGATGTTCCTAATGCTACTGTGATGGTGATAGAAAACTCCGAAAGATTTGGGCTTGCACAGTTGCATCAATTGAGAGGGAGAGTAGGTAGAGGGGGAGAGCAATCTTATTGTATATTGATGACAGCCGATAAGTTGTCGTTCGATGGAAGAGAGCGTATATCTACAATGGTACGTACAAATGATGGATTTGAAATATCAGAGGCTGATTTGAAACTTAGAGGCCCCGGAGATTTACAAGGTCTTCAGCAAAGTGGTGTGATACATTTGAAAATAGCAGATATAGTAAAAGATGAGTCGTTGATACGACTTACAAGAGATATAGTAACATTCATTTTACAGCAAGATCCGGAAATGAAGATGCAAGATAATTATCCTTTACAACTATATTTACAAAAGAAAAATATGGCACTAAATTGGAGTAAAATATCCTAAAAATAGAGCAAAATAAGAGCAAAACAAGATATAGAGAATGTTGTTATAAGATAATGTAGAACTTTTTCAATCGATACATTATTAGATAATTATACGCTGTAGAAAATAAAATCTGAAATTAATGAGAAAATAACTTGTAAAATATTCTAAATAGTTGTATTTTTGCAAGTTGAAAATTTATATATAGAGGATGGAATATAATACACAAAGAACGAAACTGAAGATTACTGATTATGGACGAAATGTTGTGAAACTCATAGAGTTCGCAAAGACAGTGGAGGATAGAGATAAACGTAATAAAATAGCAGATATTATAGTGAATGTAATGTCGCAAGTGAATCTTACAGCCAAAGATTGTGTAGATTATAAGCACAAACTTTGGGATCATTTGATGATATTGTCTAACTATGAATTGGATGTTGATTGTCCGTATCAGATTAACAAAGAAGATACAACTGTCAATTTTACTCCTAAACCGTTGAAATATAAAAATCATAAGATAAAATACAGACATTATGGCAAGAATATGGAAGCTATAATTGATAAGACTGTAGAATATCCCGAAGGTGAAGAAAAAAACTGTTTAGTAGAATTGATAACGCATCAGTTGAAGCGTTCGTATTTGACTTGGAATATTGATACGGTTGATGATAATCTTATATATCAACATTTGGAAGAGTTGTCCAAAAATGAGTTGAAACTTCCGGAAGGTTTTGAACTTAAGAAAACACGCGAATATTTGACTCAACCACAACTGGAAAAGAAAATTGCATCGCCAAGCAAGACCAAGAAAAAAGCTAAGGCACAAGCTCAGCCACAAGCAAATTCCAATAAACCTAAGAAGAAAAAGCAATCAAAAAAATAGTTGCGAACCTTAAACAAAAATTATTATGAGCTCATTTGAAATAGTAGGAGGCAATCGTTTGCACGGCGAAATAGTACCTCAGGGTGCAAAAAACGAAGCATTACAAGTTTTATGTGCAACATTGCTTACAAGTGAAAAGGTTGTTATTGAAAATATTCCCAATATACGAGATGTAAACAAACTGATAGATTTGTTACAGTTGTTGGGTGTAAAAATCGAAAAACTCTCGGATGATACATATCAATTTCAAGCCGATAATGTTGATATATCTCAAATGAGCACGTCTGAATTTTCATCCCAAGCCACTGCTTTACGAGGTTCTATAATGACAGTGGGCCCAATGTTGGCTCGTTTTGGTAGTGCCGTTATTCCACAACCGGGAGGCGACAAAATAGGTAGGCGTAGGTTAGACACTCATTTTTGTGGATTTGAAAAGTTGGGAGCCAATGTTTCGTTCAAAAAGGATAGATATAATGTTACCGCCAATAAATTGGTGGGCGATTATATGTTGCTTGATGAAGCATCTGTAACGGGGACGGCCAATATTATTATGGCAGCAGTATTTGCACAAGGTACTACCACTATAATGAATGCAGCTTGTGAACCATACGTTTACCAATTATGTGGAATGCTCAACAATATGGGAGCAAAGATTTCGGGTGTTGGAAGTAATATGTTAACGATAGAAGGTGTAACAAGTTTGCATGGCTGTACACATCGTTTGCTGCCGGATATGATTGAGGTAGGTAGCTTTATAGGGTTGGCAGCAATGACACGCTCTGAAATAACCATAAAAGATGTTCAGTATAGACATTTGGGATTGATACCACAGGTGTTTAAGCGGTTGGGTATAGATTTGTGGCAACATAATGATGATATTATAGTTCCACAGCAAGACCATTATGTGATAGATCGTTTTATGGACGGCTCTATTATGACTATATCTGATGCTCCTTGGCCCGGTTTTACCCCCGACCTTATAAGTATAGCCTTGGTGGTTGCTATTCAAGCCAAAGGTAGTGTGCTTATCCATCAAAAAATGTTTGAGAGCAGGTTATTTTTTGTTGACAAACTTATAGATATGGGAGCACAGATAATACTTTGCGATCCACATCGTGCTACTGTTATAGGTATGAATCATGAGCATCCGTTGCGTGGCGTGAGAATGACTAGCCCAGACATACGTGCCGGAGTAGCGTTGCTCATAGCTGCCCTTTCAGCTCATGGTACAAGCCGAATTGATAATATCGAACAGATAGATAGAGGGTACCAGAATATTGATGAACGTTTACGTAAGTTGGGAGCCGATATTAATAGAATCGAATGAAATAGATATAATATAATAATATAGTTTACACGATAATGTTTGAATTATTTACTAAGAAAGAACCTAATATACTTAAATATCTGAATGCTGATGTACATACTCATCTTCTTCCGGGAGTTGATGATGGAGTGAAAGACCTTGAAACAGCACTTTCGTGTATTAATGAAATGAAGCGAAATGGAATAAATAAAATATATGTAACGCCGCATTTTCAAACACATCGATTCAAAAATGATGAAGATGATATAAAATATAGATTTGATGAATTGCAGAAACAGCTTGGAGAGTATGTTTCTGATATAGAACTCCAACTTGCAGGAGAGTACTTGATAGATAGCGGGTTTGAAGAACGGTTGAAAACAAAGAACTTACTTGCTATAAATGATAAGTATCTTTTGGTAGAGTTTTCATTCAATCAGTCTATGTTGGGAATGGAGGAATTGTTTTTTGAAATACAGATGAAGGGTTATGAGGTTATACTTGCGCATCCGGAGCGGTACCATTATTTAAATCAGGATTCTAAGTTGCTTAATAATCTTAAAGAACAAGGCGTTTATTTTCAATCTAATATTATGTCGTTTGGCGGTTTCTATGGTAGTGAATCTATGAAACGGGCCTATCAGTATGTAGATAAAGGTTGGATAAATTTTTTGGGAACCGATATCCATGGCAAGAAGTATCGTGATGCTTTGGTTGACGTATGTAAGAAGTCGAAATTTCAGAAACTATTAAAGAAAAATACATTTTTAAACAATCAATTATAATTCAGTTATGAACTCATTAAATGCAATATCACCTATTGATGGAAGATATAGAAGACAAGTAGATATGTTGGGAGCTAATTTTTCGGAAGCAGCTCTTATTCGTTATCGTGTACGTGTAGAGATTGAATATTTTATAGCATTGTGCGAATTGCCACTTCCACAACTTGCATCTTTCAATAAGTCGTTATATCCTCAATTGCGTGATATATATAATAATTTTACTGACGATGATGCTCTAGAAGTAAAGGAAATAGAAAAAACTACAAACCACGATGTGAAAGCTGTAGAATATTTTATCAAACGTAGATTTGATAAGTTTGGTATTCAAGACTATAAGGAGTTTGTACATTTTGGTCTTACTTCGCAAGATATAAACAACACATCGGTGCCATTGTCGTTGAAGGAAAGTCATGAAGAAACGTATATGCCTATGCTTAAGAAAATTCTTTCTTTGATAGAAGAGAAGGCCTACGAGTGGAAAGATATTCCAATGTTGGCACATACTCATGGCCAACCGGCATCGCCCACTACATTGGGAAAGGAGATGATGGTGTTTGCATATCGTTTGAAACGTCAGATGGAGTATTTTGATTCCATACCTTTTTCGGCCAAATTTGGTGGTGCTACAGGGAATTTGAACGCTCATATAGTTGCATATCCCGAAATAGATTGGGTGGCTTTTGCAAATAACTTTGTAGCAAATTCGTTGGGATTGGAACGTCAGCAATATACAACTCAAATAGAAAATTACGACAATATGGCTGCATATTACGACAATTGCAAACGTATCAATGTTATATTGATAGACTTATGTAGGGATATATGGTCGTATGTATCTATGGAATACTTCAAGCAAAAAATAAAAGAAGGTGAAGTAGGCTCATCGGCAATGCCACACAAGGTTAATCCAATAGACTTTGAAAATGCTGAAGGAAACCTTGGTATAGCCAATGCTGTGTTTGAACATTTGTCGCACAAACTTCCTATCTCTCGTCTTCAACGAGATTTAACAGATTCAACCGTAAGTCGTAATGTGGGTGTGCCTATCGCTCATTCTCTGATAGCTTTCAAGTCGATAGAAAAAGGTTTGGGTAAGTTGTTGCTTAACGAAGCCGCAATAGAACGTGATTTGGAAAACAATTGGCCCGTAGTAGCCGAAGCTATACAAACAATATTGCGTAGTATAGGATATCCCAATCCATACGAGACTTTGAAGAACCTAACTCGTACTAACACCAAGGTTAATGCCGAAACAATTGCTACTTTTATTGATACTCTTGATATTGATGATGCAATGAAGGCTAGATTGAAAACCATTACTCCTCATAATTATTTAGGAATAAAGGTGAATGATAAATAGAAAATAAATAAAGTATTGATCTATTAGAGAACGGTTGTAATGAAGTATTTCACATTTAATCAGTTCAAACCCCATTCGGGTAGAATGCTACTCTTTTTGGTATTTGAAATTTTTGCGGTTATGTTTACAATGGCAACCGTTCTTTCTCTTGCAGATTTCTTAAAGATATTATTTGAACCGGAAGGTACTTCTATGGAATCAAATTCCGGGACTTATGATCTTACCTATTGGTTACAGCAGTTTTATCTTTGGCTTATTTCGTATGGCAAAACCAAGTCCATCGTTATGTTTTCCTCAATTTTGTTTGTACTATATGCTTGTAAGAATATTTTTTCTTATTGTGGCGAAGTGCAAATATCCATAGTACGATCAAGGATAGTCCAAAATATTCGTAATCTTTTGTTTGCTAAAACAATGAGGTTGTCTATGGGGTACTTTGGTCATACTAGGAATGGCGATGTTTTGTCACGGTTTAGCAACGATGTAATAGAGTATGAGGAAAATATCCTTAAGGCTATTCGTCAACTTATTATTGCTGTTATCAATGTAGTGCTGTATTTTGCTATGCTGTTGTATATCAACTTTAAGTTGACTATTTTTGTGCTTTGTCTTTTCCCAATTATGGCGTTGGTGATTTCGTCTATCACTCGTCATTTGCGACGAAATTCAACCACTCTTCAGCAGAAGACGTCTTATCTTATGTCCCTTATAGAGGAAACTATTTCGGGTTTGCGTATTATTAAGGCATATACGGCTATAGAGTTTTCCAACAATCGTTTTTGTAGTTATAACGAATCCTATACAAGGTTGCGAAACAAGGTATATCGTAGAATAGATTTGGCATCGCCGGTAAGCGATTTTATGGGCAACTGTATTGTTATGGGTATATTGCTCTTTGGTGCATACCTTGTGTTTAATAACGATTCGGGGCTTTCACCCGAACTGTTTATAACATATATAATGTTGTTTGTATTGCTTATCAATCCTGTGAAAGACATCTCCAACTCTATATCATCAATGAAAAAAGGTCGGGCATGTGCCGATAGGTTGGTTGATTATTTGGATATAAAAGAAACAATAGAGGATAGCAAAACACCCCTTAATTTTACCGGTCTTAGAGATGGTATACGTTATAGTCATGTTGGTTTCTCGTATAATGGTACCGATAAAGTTTTGTCTGATATCGTGTTGGATATACCAAAAGGTTCTACAGTGGCATTGGTTGGACCTTCAGGTTCGGGCAAAAGCACAATGGTTGATCTCCTATCGAGGTTTTATAATGCTACAGAGGGTGATATATTGCTGGATGGTATTCCAATACAGAATTATTCCATATATGATGTAAGGAAATTGATCGGAGTAGTATCGCAAGAGACTTTTTTATTCAATGATACTGTTTTCAATAATATTGCTTTTGGCGTATCTTCGCCAAGTAAGGAAGAGGTCGAAAAGGCTGCCAAAATAGCCAATGCCCACGACTTTATTATGCAGATGCCTCAAGGTTATCAAACTGTTATAGGTGATAGAGGCGATCTGCTTTCGGGTGGACAACGTCAAAGGTTGTCCATAGCTCGTGCTGTACTTAAGAATCCCGATATTGTGATACTCGACGAGGCTACTTCGGCACTAGATACCGAGAACGAACGTTTGGTGCAAAGTGCAATGAACAAAGTATTGGAGGGAAGAACTGCCATTGTTATAGCCCATAGGTTATCCACAATAGTAAATGCCGACAAAATAGTGGTGCTCGATGGCGGACGAATAGTGGAACAAGGAACCCATAAGGACTTGTTTGCCAATGCCACCGGACTTTACCATAAGCTATGCACAATGCAACATTTTGATAAGTAGATAATACAAAACAATATATAATAATGAAATACAGAACAGGAATAGGCTATGATGTTCACCAGCTTAAAGATGGGCTGCCATTTTATTTGGGAGGTGTAAAGGTAGAACATGCCAAAGGTGCACTAGGGCATTCGGATGCCGATGTGCTTATACATGCTATATGTGATGCTTTGCTTGGTGCTGCCAACCTAGGCGATATAGGAAAGCATTTTCCCGATACCGATCCTAAATATAAGGGAATAGATAGTAAGATATTGCTTAAAGAAACATACGGCCTTGTAAAGCAAAAAGGTTATGTTATAGAAAATATAGATACAGTGCTTTGTTTGCAAAAACCAAAGGTGGCACCCTATCTGCCTGCTATGCGTGAGGTGCTTAGCAATGTGCTGGGAATACCACAAGATGATATTTCCATAAAGGCTACTACCACCGAACATCTTGGATTTGAGGGTAGGGAAGAAGGTGTTTCGGCAATGGCCTCAGTGCTTATAAAATCAGAATAAACGGTTGTATCGCTTCCGCCGAAATCTATTGGAAAGGGATTGTCGATACAAATTTGATTAGTGATTATACAAAACGACCTCTTTTAGAGCCTGAAAACTCTAAAAGAGGTCGTTTGGGTTGTTTTGTATTCCAGGAGGTTGAAAATGTATAGATTTCAAATCTAAATGAAACTATTCATGTAATCCAATTTTTAGAAGTAAAATTTTATCGAATTAGTTTCACAATTTTTGGCGAACCAAATTTCTCTGTTGATATTACCACTATTCGGTTTTCTTGTTCTAGCTTAAAAAGTATTGTATATACAAGCAATTTGTTTGCCCCACTGTGTTTTATAATATCCTCTACTTTGGTACATTTGCCACCGGATAAATAATCTAGTATTGCTGTTTTATTTTGTTCCATAGTTTTTTGTGTGTTAGGATGATAACAAATACACTAATATTGTGTAGTTAGAATTTCTTTCCAAATACTATGCTTGTAAATGTCATCCACAAGGTTTTGAGGTCGAACCATAGTGACCGATGTTCCAAATAATAAAGGTCATACTCCAAACGTTTTACCATTTTTTCTATGGTGTCGGTATAGCCGTTGTATAGGGTGGCATAGCTTGTCACACCTGGACGGATTTGATACAGATAATCATATCGTGGGTCGATTTTCTTTATTTGGTCGATAAAGAATTTCCTTTCGGGTCTGTAGCCTACAAACGACATGTCGCCTACAAATACATTCCATAGCTGTGGCAGTTCGTCCAAGTGGTGAGCACGTATAAATTTTCCAACTTTAGTAAGGCGTGGGTCGTTTTCGCCACCGGCATGGCTTAATGCCGGACCAAATTTTTCGGCATCCATACGCATAGAGCGGAACTTGTAAATATAGAAAGGTCTTCCAAAACGTCCGATACGTTCTTGCTTGTAGATGGCAGGACCACGGTCTTCCAATCTAACAGCCAGGTATGTGATAAGAAATAGTGGAGAAAAAACAATCATGACAATTATAGATATTATCAAATCTATAATTCGCTTAATCTCGTGTTCGAAAACCGACATGTGATCCTTTATAAATCTGTGGTCCGGTACAAGGTCATCTATGGTTTGTTCCGGAAAAATACGATCGGCTGATAAGATATCCACCAACCATAAATTATACTCTTTCTCGTTCCATTTCACGGGATTTAGAAAATGAAAACCTTGTTCATTATTGCTGCGCGATTCCAATATTTTGGTAAATGCATTATACGTACTTTCGTCCACAGTAATTGCAGGCATTTTCAGCCTATCGGAAAACGAAACTAAGTGCAAAAAGTCATCACGTATAGCCATGCAGTATACCGCAAAAGCACTCTTGTCGTATGCCGTCCAAGTGCCTATTTTGCTACTCTTATAAAAATATATGGCAGTACCATCATTGTACTGCTCATTGATAGTAATATCTTCTAAATTCATGGTAATTAGAAATTTTGTGATGTAAATATTGCCGTAACTTACAATACTTTATGTTTTTGTTCTAAAAATGTATTCGTTTTTTCGATATTATACTACTGAGATGGTTGTAAGCTGTCCTATTTGCTAACAACCTATTTTTTGTTTGAATTTCTTGTAAAAATAATATGGTAGGAAATAGAATACCAAAAGAATGAATGATGTCAACTTATTATATTTCTCTACTTTATTGTATAAGTTGAAGTTAGCTTTTAGTAGCCTTATTTTACTCGACGATAGGCCATTGCTATCCCTATAAATAGCCAAGTATTTATCTTTTATACCATAAGCAAACTTAGTTTTCTTTATAATGCTTAGCCACAAACCCCAGTCTTGTCTTTTTCTGATTGTAGGCATGTAAATTTTACCTATGTTTTTGGTGTCGTATATTGCAGTAAGGCAACCTATTCCATTGTCTCGTGTCAGTGTTTTATAACTCAGTCGGTTTAAGCAGGTAACTTTGCTGACAATGTCTCCGGATTGATTACATACATCGTATGACGAATATGTAAGTTCATAGCCATTATCAAGCATAAATTTTATTTGTACTTCCAATTTATTGGGCATCCATCTATCATCACTATCCAAAAAAGCGATAAATCTTCCCTTGGCTTCTTTTATAGAGTTATTTCTTGCTACTCCGGCACCGCTATTTTCATTTAAGCAGAAAAGTTTCACTCTACTATCCGTTTCGGCATACTGCTTTATAATATCTCTCGAATTATCGGTAGAACAGTCGTCTGTTATAAGCAATTCCCAATTTGTGTATGTTTGAGCAATAACAGATTCTATAGCTTCCGAAATATACTTAGCCGAATTATACGACGGCATTATTATGGATACTAGTTCATTCATATATTCACCCTTTGTAGTTCAAATCAATCATATCTCCTAATTTATATTCCCACTCATGTGGTGTTATTGGTGTATATCCGCCGGCAGGGTGAAAAGTCATTTCTCCAAAATATATTTGATTATTGTGAATATATAAATCTACACGAACAAATGAGATTCCTTTGGAAAGTTTTTCGGCCACTATCTTCATTTGTTCTAATTCTTTTGGTTTTTCTATTGATAAATTGCAAACATCGTTTGCAGTCGTAAAACCGGCTTTTACCCAATTCATATCATAAAATAGTTTTTTATGATTGCCTTGCCTATCTATATATAATTCTACGAACTTAGGAATTCCATTAAAACAGAAAAATTTATAATCTGTAATATTGTATTCAAGCATTTTCTCACAAATCAATGAAGAGTTACCTTTGTATTGTGGTTCTCGTGACAGATAGTATGGCTTAACTTTTAGCCAACTTTTCAGTATCTTTTTTGTTTTATCAATATCTAATTTTGATTTATCTTTGCAGATAAGGTTATAACCACTGCCTTTGGTGAGTTTTATAACAAATTCATTTGGTAAAGAATTGAAATCTATTTCATCCACATCATTATATACTCCACTCCCTTCAAGAGGAATTAAATATTCTTCTCCAAGTATATTTTTGACAAAACTACGTACTTTGTATTTATCTGTCAAAATTTCCTCGTTAGGGTGGGCGGGATGTGTTTTTAAATATTGTAGTTTCTCACTAAATGTTGTAGGATTGTTTATATTCATCCATTTGTACGAACACTTAAATCGTTTGTGCATTATAAATCCAAGTACATTATGGAATATTGTATCAGGTAAAATTCTGAAAACATTTTTGCACAAAAAATACCATTGATTTCTGTAAATTCCTGCCATAAAAATAATATCGTTATTCTTTAGCTATTTTCTGTAATTTTAATAGATAGCTCTAATACATTCTTTCAAATCTTTAAAAAGGTATTTTATAGGTGTGCTAAAAAGCGATTTTAGCATATATTTCGTTATAGTAATAAATCCTATTGATTTGAATTTATATGCAATGCCGAATAGATTTATATGATATTTAAATTTTCCAATAGTTTTTAGATAGTTGTTGATGTTTTTAGCAACGTTATATCTACAATTTGTTACGGCTAAAGAAACTTGTTTTACCAACGAATTGGAGGATTCTGTAACTATATATAAAGTTCGATCCGAAACCTCTATATTTTTTGAAGCATGCCCTACTTTTACAGAAAACATGGCATCGTTGGAGGCTATTACTTCATCAAATTTAATATTATTCTCATTTATTATTTTATAGGATATTATTTTGCCCCAAGGCCAATACATTTTGTATTTTAAAATATCTTTATCATTATTGGATTGTGATATTTTTTTCATATAAAAGCGTTTCCGATTGGACGGTTCCAATGTGTCTGAATAAACACTATCACAATGAAAATATACAATATCACTCTTATTGTCTTTGTAATTCTCAAAAATCTCTTCAGCATCTTTTGAATAGAAATCATCGGCATCTAAAAATGTTACCCATTTAGTATTGTTATCTATTTTACTCAAACCAATGTTTCTTGCACGTCCTGCACCTTTGCCTGATTTATCAAATACTACTATGGTATTCTTCCTATTTAATCCTGGGAAATTCTTGAAATCAACTTTTGACTTATCACTATTATCGTCAACAATAATTACTTGTATATCGTCCTTTTCCGGTATAGAATCCAAAGCACGTTGAAGTAAATCAGGATAATTTTTATGAGGTATTATTATACTATAGTTATACATTTAGTTTATGATATTTATTTCTCAAACCAAGTTTTTTTATGGAAATTGGATCTCATTGAATTGTAGTACAAAAATGGAAATTGACATATTGACAGATTCTGTTTAATATTGCCATTGTTTTTGATATTTAATGAGATAAATTAAAGGTAAAAGACTGTTGAATAATGCTTAACATTATGCTTTTGTCCTTTACCTTAATACTTTTACAGGTTACAAAACTTTACTATTATCCAACCAAATCTCCATCAGGACCGGTGTTGCCACCGCCCGGAGTGGTACCTCCACCTTGGTTGCCTGAGTCGTTGCCGCCTTCTGTGCCATCGGCGTTGATATGAGCACTATCCAAATTAGCTTTGGCGAATTTTATGGTACCGAATTTGGTGTCCATAGTAGAGGTTGGACGATAGCGAACGCCTTTTTTCTTGATGCTCTTTTCGTTGGCTTCTTCCAATGTATCTACAGCCACGGCGTTGATATAGGGTGTGAATATTCCCAGGCCTTCGGCTTCCACCACAAAGGCTTCCATCAAATAATGGGTTATACCTTTGGCAAAGGCTTCCAAAAAAGCGTATGCCTCGGCCTTGTGTATGGTGGTACGTTCTTCCAAAAGTTCGGCTATGCGGTCGGTGCTCATCGTGGTGGCACGCACTATCTTAGGATAATATTTTATCTCTTCGCCTGCCGAGGTATTCACCTTCTTCTTCTCTATAGTGTATTGTATCATGGCTTATTCGTGTTTTAGTTTAAACTTACGGGTTTCTTGCACAGGGGCGTTGTCTATGGCATCCCTCAATTTGGTGGCGGGACGGAAGTTTACCACCACCTTTTCGATGTTGTCGGTAGTAACCTCTTCCACGCTGGCACTGCCTTTGGTGCGGAAGTTGGGGCTGAACACCCCAAGATTTTTAAGGTTAACCCCCATTCCAAGATTGATGTTTTCCTCGATGATGGTAGCCAACGAACGGTAGAGGAGCGAGACATCTTGCTCCGACAGCGTGGAGTTGCGTTGGATAAACTCCTTCAATTCAGCATCGGTAACCCTACCTTGGTTCGACGTTGCTACAATGTACTTTTCGCCTTTATTTTTGCCAAGGCGAACATTTGTTTTTTTCTTTTTATAAACAAAAGCCATTTTGACCTCCAGTTTTAAAGAATGAATAATTTATTTAATTCAGCTATTGGCTATTTGCCTTTAGCTTTTTACTTTTTTATTTTTTTACTTTTTTACTTTAGCTTTTTTGCCACCGGCTAATCGCCAACAGTTATTTCCTATTGATTCTCATTTTCAGTTTTTTGAGAGCCTTTTTTATTGTAGGCGAAGGCTTGTAGATGATGCTTACCTTTTTCACTGTATTAAGGTTAAGCTCTTCGGCACTATCCATGGCTGTCGCCTTTAGCGAAGGCTCGAAAGTGCCAAGATTCTCCAATCGGACGCCACGTCCTTGTTGTAAATTCTCGATAATTATTGTGGATAGCTCACCCAATACAAATCCAACCTCAAACTCGCTAAGCGTAGTCCGTTCAACAATCAGTTTTTTTACAGTCTCAAACTCCATCGGGTGTATGGGGTTAAGTTTCAACAAGTGGACTTCTTTGTTAACCCCATTGCAATTTAGTGTTCTTTTTGTCGGAATAAGGTTAATCATAATATTATGTGTTTATGGTTGCGAAACTTGACCTTTTGGTTACGAAACTTGATCTAGTGGTTGCGAAGCTTGACCTTTTGGGGTAAAATGTGCCACATTTTAGAGTAAAAAGTGCCACATTTTTGGGTAAAAAGTGGCACTTTTTTAGGCAAAATGTGCCACTTTTTCATACCTTACCTCCCTTTTTTCAACGATAACCTCAAGGAATTCTACTAAAAGGTAAGGTTTTTCAACGGGATTGAGGGGGGAAGATTAGTTGTATATCACCAACTTTTTAATGTTTTCTATTGAATTTCTGCATCAATCTATATACTTGATATGTTTTTCGAGGAAATAATGAAAATAAAAATCCTTCCACTTTATATTTTAATATATTGGATTTCTTTAAGTATTTAAATAGATTCCGATTGTCATACATATCATCACAAAATCTATTTATAATCTCATTATTATCCGTGTTTAATAACTCAAACAAAGCTTCGTTTAGCAACAAGGAAATTTGATTATAATAGATGATTTTGTAATCAAAATCAACTTTTCCCATGAAATTGTTTAAGCTTTTTGCAACAATAATTCTATCGTGGCTTTTTTTAGGATTAAAACTCCTTGTTATTGAATTCGGATTTTGATATACAAAATAAAGTATCTCATTAGTATATCCCAAGCGTTCTAAAAAATAATATGCACGATATGTAAACTCATTATCTTCGTGAAAGATCCCTTTATAAAAGGATAAATCATTATCCTTCAAAAAATCTCTTTTATATATTGTAAACGGAGCACAAACTTTACATTTTTTTTGAGACATTGCATCAGTACCTTTTATTATTTCATTTTCATTAAAAGAAAAACGTCGTACATCATTACCATCAATATGATTGGCTGCACAAATTGCCAATGCTTCAAGATTTTGATTGTATAATTGCTCTAAAAGTCTGCCTAAGCAATTTTCTTTTATCCAATCATCCGAGTCCACGAACCACACATAGTCCCCTTGGGCTACCGAAAGTCCTGTGTTGCGTGCTGCACTAAGTCCACAATTGGGTTGCGATATAATTGTTATGTTATTGTAATCCTTGGTAATGCGTTCGGCTATCTGCAAACTGCCATCGGGGCTACCATCGTTTATAACCACTATTTCGTAATCCTCGCAAGGAATATCTTGCTTTAAACAAGACATCAAACATCTTTCGATATACAACTCTACATTGTACATCGGTATAATTATTGAAAGTTTCATAAGTGAAATATTTATTGACCTGCAACTATGTATATATCATACATATATTTGATTAATAAAAAAAGAAATCCGGATATAACGCATAATGCCATGTGTTTTTTTTGCATCATTTCGTTTCGATACAAATATACGACAATAATTGTTGAAGGAATCATACTCATAAATAGGACTCGGTACACAAATGTAACAAATGTACTGCCCATAAATGTAAAAGCAATAGATGCCAATACAAAACCAAGTGCTACCTTATAAAAACGCAATATTTCGATAGAGCATTTTTTGTATTCTTCATTGAAAAATAAAGATATTGAACTTAAAATAAATGGTATATAAAACGAAGCATATTGTAATATACTAATTATTCGTCCGGCAATTCCTTTTTCGACTTCTCTATCAGAATAACCCTGCATCTTTTTAGCCACAACTTCATCAGTTGCATCAGAAAAAGCAATTAAATAAAAATAGTCTTTCAAAACCCCTACCAACAAAGGAATTGCAACTAATATCACTATCAAAGTCCATTTTTTTATTGGAATAAATAACATAAACGTCATGGCTATCATAATAACAGCACTACTATGAAATTCACGAGAAAGCAATATTAGAGAAATGCCTATTATATAACTGAATAATTTTACTTTATTAGGTCGGCATAAAAAAGATAATCCATAAAAATAAACAGCCATAGCTAAACTAACACGTGCATAACTAAATATAATGGAATGTGTAGCAATGAGTAATAGAGCGGCATAGTAAACTGGGACTTGCATACGTTTTGCTGTTTGACAAAAAAGGTAGAATGCACCGCCCCATACAATGGTTCTGAATAATAGATAATTATTTCCGACAAAAAGTCCTATTTTGTAATAAATTTCTTCGCCTACGTAAGCACTGTAGCTTGAGTATCCATGTACTCTTTCCATCATGTGAAAGAAATCACCCTTCAAGCAATGTGTTACAATGAAAAATCCTATAAAAAATATTGTCCAATTTTGATTTGATTTGTTTACTGTACTTTGATTTTGATATAGCAATCCCTTTCGGTAATTGTTGCTAAAAAGTATTGAGTAGAATAATAGACAATAAAAGCTAGTAAAAAGATTTGGCTCTTGAAATGGGAAGTCAAACATTTTGAACTAATTATTTTTCATCCAATTGTAGAATATTTCACAAGCTTTCCCGTCTTCTTTCAATCCCCAAATATTATCTCTAAATCTAATTGTTTCTTTGTTATAATTATCTATATTGAATTCAGTAATATTTTTTACTAAGTCATCAATGTTATTTGCTAAAGGAAATGGTAATTCATTTAAATTCCAATAGAAACCTCTATCGTATTCATCTTTATCAATAGCATAAATGAAACAAGGCTTACCTAATATTACAAAATCAAACATAGCACTGGTATAGTCCGAAACCATAATATCTGCAGCAAACATAAAATTTGTTATATCAGGTTCTTGAGTTATATTATATACATTGTTAAAGTTTGTGATTGAACTAATATCTTCAATGTTTGACATGTTAGGATGAAGTCTAACGAGAACTTTCACCTTTGAATTTAATACTTTCTCAAATGTTGGGATTATTTTATTCCAATTTATTTTGTAGTATTTCAAATTTCTATTGTTCCTAAAAGTAGGAGCATATAAAATAATTTTATCATTTTGAGAAAAACCCATAGACTTGCGAATATTTACATAAGATTCTTTTTTTCTTTTTTCATCATAATAGATGCAGTTTCTTGGAATACAATTTTCTAAAATATCTCCTTTATACCAAAATGAGTTTCTTAGTTGATTGGTAAACATCTTACTATTTGAAAGCATCAAATCACACATTAAAGAGTCTTCTTTTGCTCTTTTTACATATCTCTTTCCTAATTGTTCGGCTGCATCACTTTCTATTTTTTTTAGTCTAATTGAACTATGCCATGTCATGATATATTTTTGACCTTTCTTCTTTTTGAACATAGAGTCCATTCTATTGTTACGTGAATTTCTTATCACAAATTTTGAGGTATACATAGCAATAAAATAATCTAATGAATATTTTAAAACCACCCTAATTCTTTTATCCATATTTTTTGGAACAAATCCTTTCTCAAATGCCCAATAAATTTCATATTCGTCAGAATGATTTGTTAATAGGTATTCTGTTATAGCTCTAGGATTGCACGCATATTTTCTAGAGCCAAAAGAACTCATAAATATTCTTTTTTTATTAATTGGATATATGCTACGAATAATCATTGCTTCTGTATATAGAAACAATCTTTTTATTCTATTAAGTTGGTGTTTTATAGAAATCATATTTTTTATATTTTAGTCTATTTTGTAATTTTCTCTCTCAAAATTGTAGATGATATTCCATCTGTGTGTTCTAAATAGATAATCTCTACACCAATTGATTTAAATTCTTCTTCAAATTTATTCCAAACTTCGGTTCCTTTCCAATCAGAACCTACAAACATTTTGTTGAATTTATATCTCTCCCAGGCAGCAAATTTGTTTTTATCACATTGTGGAACTACTTTGTCTACATATCTAATTGCTTCTATAATTTTTACTCTATCTTCAAAAGGGATTATTGGAGTTTTGTTTTTATCTTTTTGTACCAAGTCGTCGGTGCTTACGCCCACTATCAAAAAATCGCATAGTTCTTTCGCTCTGCGAAGAATATTGAGATGTCCGATATGAAACATATCATAAACACCTGTTGTATATCCTATTATCATGGTGATGGATAATTTATAATTTTAATTTCTGTTTTAACTGGCTGTAAATATTAGTCACTAGCACCTTTTCATTAGCATCTAAACCTAATATATATATACTTATTCCTATTGAAAATAAACCTAAAATAGATACTATTAAAAATCTCATCATTCCGTATGGAAGTAAATAATGAATACATATAGGAATTGTCATTCCAATAAAAGCAATCTTTAATAATGGGAATATTACATTTTTTATGTATATATTGAAAGAAAATTCAGGAACAATGAATTTCACTATTATTAAAGCTATTATTTGACGAATGATATCCATAATTAATATTACAAACAATGCCAATTCAGGAACTTTCATAAAAAGCATAGATACATAAACTACAATAACACTAATTAAACTGATACTACCTCCAGCTAGCTGATATTTTTTCATCATACCGGAAGCATGAACAAGTCCTGAAATAGCTGAATTTAGATTGTTCAAAAATGAATTTACTACTATTATAACGATAAATGATGCGGTATATGTAGGAATATTTTTATCTCCTAACCAAATGAGAAGGATATAATCTATTTCCAATATTATAGGTAATGCCATTAGTAACAACACAAAGCAACTTAGTTTACTTATTGTATATGTCAAATTCAATGATCTAGTTATATTGCCTTGTGAATATGATTGAATAAGTTGCGGACGAACAGGAATAGTTATATTCGAAACAAAACTTTGTAATCCTGAATTTACTTGATTGGCCACACCACGTGCAGCATTAACTATCGGACCAAAAAAGAAATTTAAAACCAAGTTTACCCCTAAGTCCTTAAACATGTGTCCCAATGTGCCAAACATATTCCATCCGGAAAATGAGAGCATATTTTTAAAAAGAGATTTGTAGAAAATTGGTCTTATATGAATTTCTTTAAATTTGATTTTGGCATAGATAATATATGCTAAAAGTGATATAAAAGCGATAAGAGTTATTATTGTCCCATACAAAATCAAGTAATCTGTATCAAAAAGAGGAATCATAAATATACATCCCAATTTCACAAATACATCAAATACACTTATTATAGCATAAAAATCCATACGTTCATGAGCCAAAACCGAAGCAGTATATGGAACTTGTAATATATGTAATAAAAATGTGATTAATGATAATTGAAAAACCCATTCGGCTGCAAACATTCTTTCTTCAGGTATTACCATTTTATTATGCAAATACCACATTCCAAAAACTTCAGTAGGTATTATTATGACAATTGCAAGAATAACTTGAATTAATAGTGCCATATTGTAAACTTTGTTTGCCCCTTCTATTCCGTTTTTTCCGAGCTCATAATTGAAAAAACGTTGAATTCCGTTAGATAAAGAAGAATTAAGGAATCCAAACATTGTAACAAAACCTGCTACAATATTATATATTCCGTAGTCTTCTACACCTAATACATTTAAAATAATACGCGAAGTATATAGCGTTATTAACAATACTACAATCATCCGAATAGTCATAAAAAGACTATTCTTAGCTATTCGTTTACTATTATCAGATTGGGTATACATATTAGTAGTATATGATGTTTTAAAACTGATAGGATGATATCAGCTTTTTGGGGAGTTGGTGAAATAAATGATATAACCAAATAGGTCGTTAGAGATAGTAAATAGGCATAACTAATGTATATACAATAATTTATAATAAATAATTTCTAATAAGACTCATTAGAAAAATCAAAGTCTAATATGTTGTATAATAATATATAATATAAATCGAAGTTTCAAAAACTCCTAGGGATTGATTTTGGTTTTGTATGAATGGATGTATTGAATTGTGGTTAGGAATTTTATGTGCTTCTAAAAGAGAGATGAACTATAGTATAAAAACAAATTTATTCGTTGCTAAAACATTTTATGGAATATTCTTTCAGTTTTAAATTATATTGACTTCCAAAATATTTTTTCATTTCCCATTTCCTATGTTTTTCTTCATAATAATAGTATTCATGTTCTTCTTGCAGACTTTCGAAAAGAGGAGGGTCTTCTTTAAAGAGATTGTGATAGATTTTTTTGTATTCTTTAATTGATGGTTTTTGTTTTTTGGAAGAAAAATGCTCAATAACTATATCAAAAGCACATTGTTCATATTTATTGTTAAAATCATCAGGTGTATGTTCTTCTTCAAAAAGACAACAATTCATAAATAATTCTGACAATATTCCATTATTCGGGAAAATGGATAGTGCTGTCAAATCCGGATTATTCTTTAAATAATCGGTAATTATTCTTTTAAGATACTCATTAATTTTATTATTATTGATAAGTAAATTTCCGTAAGTGTTATGCTCTTCTGTATCGTAGACTTTATTATTATTATAAAACACTGTAGTTTGATAGAATGTATTCAATATAAAACTGATAGTAGATAAATTTTCATTGTTATTAATTTTCTTATCAAACCATTCACAAATATAACTTTTGCATACATCGCTATTTTTGAAATGAATGTTGAAAAATATTTCTTTTATTTTTTCCGAAATATCGTTTCCATATAAACATAAATTCAAGCATATTTCTACATATAACTTTAATTGAAAGTATTCCAATGCATCAATCTTTGTATCTTCTAATCTTGATATAATAGAATGTATACTTTTTTTATTCTTATCCCATTGTTTTACAACTTCTTCGGAAGTTTTTTTATTACTCAATGCTTCATATAATTCTGATGGTGAAATCTTATATGGAGGTATGCAGAAGCTAAAATAACTACTAAAATTTTCTATATATGATATACTCCTAATTTGAACATCAATATGCAAACCAAACATCATTTCCAATATTTTAGGTGTGTATTCTTTCCATATAATTTCCCTTTTGTATTTTTTACCCTCGTCATCAGATGAATAATTTTCCGATATTCCATAACGTAGAAAAAAACGGTTTTTATCTATGTAAAGGAGTGTCTCAGGAAAGTATGCTAATATGTCATAAATTTTCTTGTCATAGAATTTTAATACTTCCAACCAAAATAAATCCAATATCTTGTAATCTTGTTTTTTCTTATTGAAACAAAAATCTAGATTAAGAATAAAACCTCTCGAAAATCTTTTTATTTTTCTATAGCTGTTTAGTACTTTCAATAATAATATTCTTTTATCAGTATCGATTTTGGTAAATAATTGGTTCGTAAAATTATTATATGGAATATACCATTCTATTTCATTTTTCAAATATTCCCACATTTCATAATTCTCTTTCGTAGGCATTTGAATATCTATGGGGAATATTTTTTCGAGATACGATTCTGCATTCTGAATGTTTTTTTCATTAAGAATAGTTGTTACATATTTTCTATCATATGCCACTAAATAAATTGTATTACATAAATCTCCTGTATTCCTAATAAGACGTAATACTTCAAATACTTCTTCTTGCTCCAGTCTATCAATATCATCAATTATTATTATAACTGGGGTTTTAAACTTTGAAATTTCCTTTGAAATTTTTTCCTTTTGATCATATAAGCTAATAATTCTAGGGAATAACTGTACTTTAATAGAACTACTTAATGAAACTGAAAGATTTTTAGCATAATCTCTAATAGAAGAAGACAAAGTGCTGCGGTATGGAGACAATTCCTTTTGCAGTGTTGCAAAAAAATCACTTGTTACTTTTTCCGGAGATTTACACATCCACGGATTAAAATGAACTATCTTTATTTCATTATTTTCTTCTTTAGCAGTTTCCTCCAACAAATTTAAAAAAGTAGTTTTGCCGGTACCCCATTCTCCAGTAATTCCTACTGCAAAAGAACTATTTGAAATATCAGTTTTAAATAATTTGTTTATAATAACTTGTGCATATTCTCGTTGCGTGTCTGAGATTTTGACATTACATAAATTGTCATATTTATCATAATCTATCGAAAAACCTTTTTTATTGTCTTTTTGTTTCTCTTTTGGTTTTAAACATGCTATTTTTAGAATCTTTGATAACAATAAAATTGAAATTAAAGATAATAATATAGTAATGTAAATACGAAAATCAAAACTACTTATAATACAGATATATTCAAAATTACTATACCAAAGAAAACGAAAACCAAATATAACTAAAAGAGGACGATATAATCTTATAGAGACATCTTTCCAAATAATTTTGCTCCAATATACACATACTATAAGCAGAGAGAAACATATAAATAAATTTAATGGAATATTTCCATTCATTAGATTATATATACACTCAAAAATAGGATACGAAAAAATATCACTATGATATGTAAAAAATCTTGGTGTAATAAACATTAGTAACAAGATAAAAAATATAACAACCTTATCCTCTAGTTTTATATTCTTAATCCACTCACAGATTTTCTTTATATTATCAATAACTTTCATGCCTATTCTCTTTTTCGCGATCTTAGGGTAAACTCTATTAGAGATTTGGCACTCGCGAGTGCCAAATCTCTATATCCTTAAAATACAGATAAAACTGACGATAATCTCTAAGTCTGCGAACAGAATATGTGTTGCCATAAACTGGGGTCAGTTCTGCTGCAAGATTTTTTAATAATGCCTTGCCATATTCCGCACGTGAAGCTCCTCCTTGTTCTTCTTCCACAATACGTTTGCCTACCAACCAATATGATTGAATCATCAGTGTATTAATAGAACTGTATGCTTGTTTTCTTGCTTGCTCAATAATATGCTTTATATCGGTAATAAAATCTACACTATTGTATATCTTCATCTCTTTCAAAAGTTATCCTTGTATTTAGCAATCTTTTTAATGTTCTAAAGTTTGCAAAATTACAACTTTTCTGCGATATAGGCAAATGTTTTTTTTGTTTTGTAAATTATTCTCTAACTTGTCAATCTCTTTTAAAAATATCTCTGGTATAAACTTTTTCTATTACATCATCAAGGCAGGTATCGTAGCGGTTGGCAATGATGGCTTGGCTTTGTTTCTTAAACTCTTCGATGTCGTTTACTATCTTGCTACCAAAGAAAGTGCTTCCATGTTCCAAAGTTGGTTCGTATATTATTATTGTAGCACCTTTGGCTTTCACTCGTTTCATCACACCTTGTATGGAACTTTGACGGAAGTTATCGGAGTTGGATTTCATCGTCAAACGATAAACACCAATGACACATTGTTTTTCCTCTTGTGGATTAAAATCACCACGGTTAAAATAGTCATAGTAGCCTGCCTTTTTCAGTACTTGGTCAGCGATAAAATCCTTGCGTGTGCGGTTGCTTTCCACTATGGCACTCATCATATTTTGTGGCACATCGGCATAGTTAGCAAGCAGTTGCTTGGTATCTTTGGGTAGGCAGTAACCACCGTAGCCAAAACTTGGATTATTATAGTGTGTACCAATACGCGGATCGAGGCATACACCTTCTATTATCTGTTGGGTGTTCAAGTCTTTAAGTTCAGCGTAGGTATCCAATTCGTTAAAGTAGCTTACACGCAATGCTAGATAGGTGTTGGCAAACAATTTCACTGCCTCTGCTTCGGTGCTGCCCATGTATAGGATAGGTACATTTTGGTCTATTGCTCCTTGTTTGATAAGAGTGGCAAACTGTTTGGCTTTGGCTTCCAATTCTTTGTCGTCTTGGTCATATCCCACTATTATTCTGGAAGGATACAGATTGTCGTACAAGGCTTTGCTTTCACGCAAAAACTCGGGTGCAAATATTATGTTTCGGGTATTGAACTTTTGGCGAACACTTTCGGTATATCCCACCGGTATAGTGCTCTTTATTACCATTATGGCGGTAGTATTTACTTGCAATACTTTTGATATAACGTCTTCTACTGCCGAGGTGTCGAAGAAATTCTTTTGAGTGTCGTAGTTGGTAGGAGCACCTATCACCACAAAATCAGCATCTTTGTAGCCATTCTCCCAATCCAAGGTAGCATGTAGGCTCAAAGATTTGTTAGCCAAATATTCTTCGATATAATCGTCTTGGATAGGCGATTTTTTGTTGTTAATAAGTTCAACACGTTCGGCTACTATATCCACCGAAGTTACATCGTTATGTTGTGCCAGCAATGTGGCTATCGACAGGCCTACATATCCTGTTCCTGCTACTGATATTTTCATGTTTATTCAATTAAGCTATTCAATAAATAATGCCTTTGAGAAAAAGAAGTACTCTGTGATTGCATATTTAGCATATAATCTGCAAGTTGCATGAGAAAATTGTAAAAAGAATACTTTGTTGATTAATACGCCGAAGGCACGGTCAGTAACATTATCTATCTTCTGACCAACTAAATAATTTGTGCTAAATTTACGTCGTGCGAATAATAAAAATAGACGTAAATTTGAATTGCAAAAGTAAATAACCATCTTTTAATCTGAGATTTGAATAGATTATCAAAGAATATTTATCGTTTATTGGAAAATTTTAAATGTAATAGATATGCAAAGGAACAATAACCTACAATACTATGCAGAAATGCCTGCACTAAAGCAAGGAAAAACTGGAAAACGAATCCAAATATCGGTCCAAAAACTTGTAGAACAGAGACAAGTAAAAATCAAAAGTCACACAAAAGATGTGGATTTATCACTACTAAAGCATTTGAAAGATTTTTCAGGTAAAAATATTAATGTTAGAGAAATTGATATGGATTTTTGTTACCGATTTGCTCAATATCTCACAAATGGGGTTTGTATTAAACCAAGTAGTGCAAAAACTTATATGCAGAAACTTCATGCTATTTTGCAGGAAGCTGTGGTAATGAGATATATAGACTATAATCCTATGCCACAAATAAGCAAGCTTATTCCCAAAATACCGAATAAGGAAAAGGATTATCTAAGTACCGAAGAACTAGAGATGTTACGAAAAACTGAATGTCCACATCTTATCACTAAGTTTGCATTTCTTTTCTCGTGTTATACAGGCTTGCGAATTTCTGATATTGAAACATTGAAATGGTCTGATATTCAGAAGAAAAATAATTTATATATGCTTGTAAAAACCCAGGTTAAAACATCTACAGAAGTACGCATACCACTTGGCAAACAAGCATTGGAAATTCTTGGTATTGTTCGAGATAAAAAACTGTCAAAAGGTGAAAACATATTTATAATGTATTCACGTACTACCATTGCAGCCGACCTTAAGGCATGGGCAAAGAGCGCCGGTATAGATAAGCATATTACATTCCATGTATCGAGAATTAGTTTTGTTACTCTATCTATTGCTGCTGGAATAAATATATATGTTGTTTCCAAATTATGCGGACATAGTAATGTGAAAACAACACAAATATATGCTAGAATGATAGATCGAACCTATATTGATGCAATTGCCTTGTTTGAAAACATTTTTGAACAGAAGGGAAAAACTGTCAGAAAAGTACAGAAATTTAATCTTCTATTGTAAATATATTTTATATGTAATGATTTTAAATATTCTGTGAATCAATGTGTTAAAAAATATTTTTGATTTTATTTTGCTATGTGGGAAAAATGCTTTACTTTTGCAATTCTAAAGTAAATTTACCATGTAAATGAACTATCGGTTTTATTATCCATTGGCTGAATTAATCTGTGATATAAATAGTGTTCAACTAATGAGTTGTCTTGTTGACAAATGATATTTGCTGATAATTATAAACACTCTATATTGTTTTGCATGGTTTCTAATAAATTAATTAGCCGATTATTCTTTAAAAGTTTATTTCAATACAACAATTTTGCAGACATATATTTCTATGTTTTGTCAATTAATTAATGATTCTTTTTGCATAGAATACTGTATTGTAGTCTTGAAATATGGTTTTGAAAATCTTTTTTATAAGATAGTGCACTTGGTTGTAGATATTAAAAGTGGCTTCATTGTAATAGTATTTTTATTGTAGTTGGCTAAAAAAAATTGAGTATGGCTTGTGTATCTCAGGAATTTTTCGGTATTTTGCGTAAAAAATTTCTGTCTGTTGATATGGTGTATATGGTTGATTTTTATTGTGAAAAATGGAAGATTATTGATGTGTACAGTTTTTTATATAAGAGAAATAAATAATTTAATTCAATTAAAAATAATAATATATTATGAAGAGAGGTTTTGGAAGCGACAACCATTCCGGAGTGCATCCTAATGTGCTAAAGGCTATTGCCGATGTAAATGTAGAACATGCTATGGCATACGGCGAAGATGAATACTCTGATGAGGTTGTAGGAATGTTTAAGCAATATTTTGGTAAGCAAGCCAATGTGTATTTTGCCTTTAATGGCACCGGCGCTAATGTGCTTTGTTTGGATGCAATGACTCGGAGTCATCATGCTGTGGTATGTGCCGATACTGCACATATACATGTAGATGAATGTGGTGCTCCGCAGCGTATAACAGGTGCCAAATTGCTTACCGTGAAAACACCTGATGGTAAACTTACTCCCGAACTGGTAAAAACACAGTTGCATGGTTTTGGATTTCAACATCATTCGCAGCCAAAGGTTATTTCTATAGCACAGCCTACCGAATTGGGAACCTTATACACCCTTGACGAGATAAAGGCACTGGCTGATTTGGCTCACAGCTACAATATGTATCTGCATATCGATGGTGCCCGGTTTGCCAATGCTGCAGTGGCGTTGGGTTGCACCTTTCGCCAGATGACTACCGATTTGGGGGTAGATGCACTATCGTTTGGTGGAACAAAAAATGGCCTTATGATAGGCGAAGCAGTAGTGTTGTTAAATCCAAAGTTGAACGAAGATTTCTTATATCGTCGTAAACAAGCAATGCAATTATGCTCCAAAATGAGGTTTATAGCAGCACAGTTCAAAGCTTATTTTGAGGGTGAATTGTGGAAAGAAAATGCTGCTCACTCTAATGCAATGGCAAAGATGCTATACAATGAAATTAAGGATTTGAAAGGGGTAGAAGTGGTGTATCCGGTGGAAGTAAACGGGGTGTTTGTAAGATTGAAGCGAGAAGTATGGACCGAATTGCAAAAGAAATATTTCTTCTATGATTGGGACGAAGATGACAATGTGGTGCGCTTTATGTGTAGTTTTGATACCACAAAAGATGATATTTTTTCGTTCGTAAGTACCCTAAAAACGCTATTGAACGACTAAAAAACTAGTATTTTTACACCAAAAATGAGGCTTGGGCTTTAAAAAAATGATATTTTTTTCTTGCAGTAAATTAGGTTGTTATAAAAAATATTCAAGAAAAAGTAAAAAAATATTTGGTGGGTTCGTGAAAAAGTCGTACTTTTGCAAACGAATTCAACGAGAGATGTTGAGTTGGTCCCTTAGCTCAGCTGGTTAGAGCACCTGACTCATAATCAGGGGGTCCTTGGTTCGAGCCCAAGAGGGACCACCATTTTGGAACATATTTTGCAAGTTTGACAAACCGACCTTTTTAGGTCGGTTTTTTTTGTATATCCTATAATCCTTGTAGCCATTTCATGGTGTCTATACCATCAGCGTAGTCGGTAAGTTGTGGGGTTTGGGCTTTTCCCAAGCCAATGGTGTTTATTCCTTCCAATTCCTTGCCGGATACTACACATTGAATATTTTCGCTATTGTTACCTATATATTCAATCACATCATTGATATCTTTATAATGTTCGTAGTTTATTATACTTACAGGACTGTACATAAGTTTATCTTCCTTTATGGCAAAGAATCCTCCGTCGATAAAGTTAACGTTGTTTAGTAGGAGTAGAGCTTTATGATAGTCGAAATTGCTGTGGTAGATGTGATGCTCGAAAAGGTAAGAATACTTTTGTGCAGCTGCTATAAGTGGAGCAAAGTCATAACCCATAGGTACATAAATCTTGTTTACGCTGCGGCATCCTAAACCAAAATGTAAGAAAATATCATCACAAAGGTATTCCAATTCTGTTCTACTTTCGTTGCCATGTAATATTGCCATGCTGTTGCGGTTGTGGCGTATGATGTTGGGATATTTACCAAAGTAGTATTCAAAGTATCGGCTTGTATTGTTGCTTCCGGTAGCTATTACAGCGTCGAAACCTTCCATTTTGTTGTCGCAGAATACTATCATGTCGGCAAAATTAGGCTCTATTTTCATTAGTAGTTTGGCTACGGCAGGTAGTAGTACATTGTCGTTGGATGATAATTTGCACATTGCCTTATTGCCACTCATAAGTACGCACAAAAAGTCGTGAAAGCCCACTAATGGTATGTTGCCCGCCATTATTACGGCAATTGTTTTTGGATTTTGGTTCTCTGTAAATTCATATTTCTTTACCCATTTGGTAAGGTTGTTGAGGTTTAGTGTTGAGGCTATGGCAGATATGGAATACTCGATGTTTGGACGCGTAAACCATGGGTTTATACGAGTAGCTTCGTCTATAGCTTGTGCTATGTTCTTGTTTTCGGCAAGTTGTATGCCTAGTTGGGCAAATGCTGTTATACGTTGTTCTATATTCATTATCATCTTTTTTTTGTAGTAAAAACACAATAAAAACGGTGGAGCTACGTATTTAGTATCTATTTTCAGCACAATAAATAAAGATGAATATAAACATGAGATATTTTGTAGCTACTATATTTGCAATAATTGGATTGACGTTGCCACTTGAAATCGAAGCTCAAAACAAAGAGCTTATGAGAGGGTACGAGAAAGATCTTAATAGTCTTTTTGAGCAAGTGTTTAGTACAGAAAATAAAGAAAACGAACGATATAATGCCAACGAAGAGGTGATGGTGATAATGGAGGAAGCTTTGCTACAGCGCGATAGTTATAAATGGAAATGGAAATTGCGTAAGGGTGTAAGTGTACTTACTAGTGACGATGATAAGTTTCGTGTGATAACATGGGCTGTGGTGAACGATAATAACGAGTTTGAATGTTTTGGATACATGCAAGTGCTTAATGAGAATGCCGATGTGTATGAAGTGTGTCGTTTGCAAGACAAAACTGCCGATATCTTCAATCCCGGCGAAGTTGCCCTTACCGACCAAAATTGGTTTGGATGTATATATACCGACCTTATCACAACCAAATATGATGGTAGATATTATTACACATTGCTAGGTTGGAATGGAGGTAATATGACCACTCAGCATCGTGTTATAGAACCTGTTTACTTTAAAAGAAATAGCACCAAGCCATCGTTTGGACAGATGATGTTTCGCCAAGGCAAAGATAGCAACAGAAATTTGCGAAGAATAATACTGAAATATGCCAAGGATATAAACATCAATCTTAGCTATGAAGAGCAGTATGTGGTAACAATGGAGCGTATAAAGGTAAAAGAAGAAGGCCGAATGGTGCATAAAGAGATAGACCGAGAGAAGAAGGAAATGATGATTGTGTTTGACCAAGTAGGACCACGAGTGCCGGGTATGGAAGGAATGTATCACTACTATGTGCCCACAGGAGTAGAGAGTGGTTTTATGTTCGATCGCGGTCGTTGGGTGTTAAAGCCAAATGTACATTGCAAGCTGAAAGAAAACGAAAAACTTGATGCCATAGAAGATAACAACCTGCCTTCGGTATATAAAAAGAACGAACCTACATACAAGCAAAAACAATAGATAATATTTTCAAAGCAATATTCCCGTAGGCTATGCTACAAACAAAGTAGTGTAGCCTTTTTTTTGTTCGAAACTTCTTTCTTTTCTACCATATAGGAAAGAAAAGATAGTTAATCTTTATGTTGCAATTCATAATTTATGTGGAATTTTAGAAGTTGTTTTGATCTTGTATAGAAACGAAAAACATCAAAATTCTTTGTAGAATGGAAAATAGTTAGTATCTTTGCAACGTGAAATGATGATAAATAAATGTTTTTAACTTTTTTTATGAATCGAAATGTTTGTTTTGTGGTCTATATATAATGATGAAGCATTAGGAAGACTAATTAATATCAGATGTAATAAAGATGAATAAGACTAACAGATACTAAGACAGTTGCTCAAAAGCAGGTAACCCGAAAACTGTATGCAATAGAGTAGGGGACAACAATTGTTTGAAATGAATATATATTATGAATAGGAATAAGATATACAATGTATTTGTTTTTGCACTCCTTTTTGTGTTTAGCCACACCGGCATGAATGCACAGAGTACTGTGGGAAAAGACTTTTGGGTTACGTTTCTGCCAAATTATGATGTGGTTGTAGATGAACTAAGTCTTATTGCAACTGGTAATGATAGTTGTACAGGCATTGTAACAAATCCTTATACAGGATGGTCAACTTCTTTTACTGTTGTTCCCGGAGCTATTACAAACATACACATACCGCAATCAGAGGCTTATTCTTACCATTCATCAGATTCTGTAAAAAATAAGGTTTTACATGTTACAACAACTGATTCTATTTCATTATATGCTAGCAATTTTGAAGAGTATTCATTCGATATAACCAATGTATTGCCAACATCGTCGTTGGGTTCCGATTATGTTATACAAACATACGAAACCTATCCTGTATTCTCGATAGTTGCGACAGAGGATAGTACTACTGTGGTTATCAATTTGACGGACAATTCATTACATCATAATCTTAATGCACCATATGTGGTAAGGTTGAATGCAGGACAATGTTGTCAGTTTCAATCTCGACATGTAAATATTGCTGATTTCTCCGGTTCAACTGTTTTTGCAAACGATAATAAAAAGATAGCTGTTTTTGCCGGAAATAAGGGCGTAAATGTGCCGATAACGCACATGACAGCAGATCATTTGTTTGAGCAAATGATGCCTACTTCGTCGTGGGGTAATAAGTTTGTAGTTACAAATTCGATGCTGAGAGAAAATGATAGGGTGCGAATAATGGCATTAAACGATAATTGTCGGGTAGAAAAAGATGGAGAGTTGTTGACAACTCTTAGTGCAAGACAGATATACGAATTTGAGATAACAAATAGTAATCCTGTTGTTTATCTCGAAACATCGGAGCCGGCATGTGTTTTTTTGTACCTTACAAGTGTAACTTATGGAGGCATGTATGGCGATCCTTCGATGGTGGTTATAAATCCAATAAATCAAAGGATAAAAGATGTTACATTTTCTACATTCACTACAGGTACTTCAATTTATACTGATTATCTACATTACGTAAACATTGTTACAATGACAAGTAATATCGCCAATATGACATTAGATGGAAATAATATCTCATCCAATTTTAGTATTGTTCCAAGCAAACCTGAATATTCATACGCAAGGATTGGATTAAATCATGGAGCACATACTCTGAGTGGTACTTATTCCGCCGAAGAAAATGGTTTTATTGCACATGTGTATGGCTTAGCTGAATGTGAGAGTTATTGCTATTCTGTTGGTTCTATGGTGGTAGATATACCACCGAAACTAATACTAAACGGACTTTTTTCGGTGGATTATCCTGATGGATTTGAAGTATGTGGTTTAGGAGATAGCAATTTTGTTTTCGACCTTGAACTAAATTATATTCCAAGCAATGTAGTGTGGCATTTTGGAGATGGAACAACGGCTGAGGGCTATCCCGTTACACATCAATATGCTGAAGCTGGAAACTACAATGTTTCGTGCGATATATATAGAATACACAGAGGAACGGAAAGTTTGGATACAACAATCACAACAATATTAACAATACATCCTACGTACGATACCACATTATCAGCTTCGATATGTCCCAGCGGAGTATATGCCGACAATGGTTTTGTGGAAAGTGAAGCAGGGATATACGTCAATGTGTTGAAAACAATATATGGTTGTGATAGTGTAGTACGGATAGACCTTACTATAAATCCGGTATATGATGATACTATATATGCCCATGTTTGCGATGGAGATATATATGACCAATTGGGCTTCTATGGCGAGGGAGACACTATTATGACCCGAAAGTTGCAAACCATACATGGTTGCGATAGCATTGTAACGTTAGATTTAAAGATGGAAAGGTTGTATTGCGATACTATTTATGCTACAATAGAAGCCGGTGAATACTATAATGCAAATGGTTTCTGTGAATGTGATGAGGGGTCTTATATCAGATATTTTGCATCACAGTATGGTTGCGACAGTGTTTTGCATTTATTCTTACAAGTAAATTCGGAGTCCGATTTGTATGTTCCAAACTGTATAACCCCACTATCGCCAACCACTAATAGATTTAAAATAGTACATGATCAGTCATTTATTATAGATGATGTTTATATCTACAATCGTGCTGGTGAGATGGTGTTCCATTCGCCCGATAACATCGAAGCATGGGATGGAAGATATAAAGGATCCTATTGTCCACAAGCTGCTTATACCTATGTTATCTACTATAATAAAGTAGGTTCTAATGAGCGGAAAGAAAAGGTAGGTACGATAGTACTGTTGTATTAGAAAATAAAAATGTAATAATATACAAGTAATATGAAAATGAACAAAGTTTATAGTTTATTGGCACTTTTTCTTTTTTCTGTGTTTAGCCACAGTGGTATGAATGCACAGAGTACAGTAGGTACCGACTTTTGGGTTACGTTTCTGCCAAATTATGATGTGACTGTAGATGAACTAAGTCTTATTGCAGCGGGTAACGATAGTTGTACAGGTGTTGTAACAAATCCTTATACAGGATGGTCAACTTCTTTTACTGTTGTTCCCGGAATTATTACTAATATATACATACCACAATCAGAAGCTTATGATGGTGCAGCTTCTGATGTAATCATTAATAAAGCATTACATATTACAACAACTGATTCGATATCGTTATACGCGAGCAATTTTTATGTTTACACCTTTGATGTAACCAATGTATTGCCAACATCGTCGTTGGGTTCCGAATACGTACTGCAAACATATAGCGATAAGGCTGAGTTTTCGGTAATCGCAACAGAAGATAATACGATAGTAAATATTGTATTGGCCGAAAACTCTCTTCTGCATCAAGCAAACACTCCATTTAGTGTAACGCTAAATGCCGGGCAATGTTACCAAGTACAATCAGCAAGTAATGTTGATCTGTCTGGATCAATTATTTCAGTAAATGACAATAAGAAGATAGCAGTTTTTGCAGGAAATCATTGGGTGCATATACCAAATAACATTGATGGCGGCGATCATGTGGTGGAACAAATGATGCCAACTTCGGCATGGGGTAAAAAGTTTGTGATAACAAATTCTATGTTGAGAACGAAGGATAAAATAAGAGTTACTGCGTTGAACGATAATTGTCAAGTGCTAAAGGATGGTGTGTTGCTTACCACCCTTAATGCACGGCAGACGTATGAATTTGAGATAACAAATATTGTTCCGGTTGCATACCTCGAGACTTCGGAACCGGCATGTGTGTTCTTGTATTTTACAGGCAGTCGTTATGGTGGCGATAATGGCGACCCTTCCATGGTGATTATCAATCCTACCGATCAAAGAATAAACAACGTTACCTTCAGTACCTTTAGTACAGGTTCTACAGGTTATCAGTACTTTGTAAATGTTATTACCAAGACCAACAATGTTTCCAATATGAGATTAGATGGTAATAATATCTCGTCGAATTTCACTGTTGTTCCTTCAATGCCGGAATTTTCATACGCAAGAATAACAATAAATCATGGGTCGCATACACTTAGTAATACCCTCGTTACCGAAGAGAGTGGTTTTGTGGCTCATATATATGGATTGGCTCCGTGGGAGAGTTTTTCCTATTCTGCCGGTTCTATGGTGGTTGAGATACTCGAACAGCCTCATCTTATAGTTAATGGGTTGAATGCGGATGATTATCCAGAGGGTTTTGAGATATGCAATAACAGTGATTGTAGTTTTGTTTTCGACCTTGGCTTGAACTATGACCCTAGTAATGTGATGTGGAATTTTGGAGATGGTACCACCGGCGAGGGATACCCCATTACTCATAATTATGATACTATCGGACAATATAATATAACTTGTACTATCTATATCTTAAGAGATGGTGTGGAAACATTAGATACCATTTTGTTTGCATCATTGTCGGTTAAACGGTCGTATGATACCACGATATATGCTTCGATATGTGCCGGTGAGGTGTATGCCGACAATTGCTTTGAAGAGAATGAAACAGGAATATATGTTGATACTCTGCAAACGATATACGGATGCGACAGTATAGTAAGGCTTGATCTTACGGTTTATCCGGTCTATGACGATACCATATTGGCATATATTTGTGAAGACGAGGTTTACGACTATAATGGATCCTTTTTGAGTACGGACACGGTTGTCAACTGGCAGGGTCAAACGGTATATGGTTGCGATAGCGTTGTTACATTGATTTTGAAGACGGGTGTGTCCTATACCGATACCATCCATGCCTCAATAACCGAGGGACAGTATTACGACGAGTATGGTTTCAACGAATGTGAGGAGGGTGTATATAGCAGGCATTTGACAACGGTGAATTATGGTTGTGACAGCGTGGTGTATCTTGTACTTGACGTTAATCAGCGGTCCGATTTGTACGTGCCGAACTGTATAACCCCACTCTCGCCAACCAATACCAGGTTTGAGATAGTACATGGCGAGTCGTTGGACATAGATGAAGTTTACATCTACAACCGTGCGGGCGAGATGTTGTTTCATTCCATCGATAATGTCGAGGCATGGGATGGAACCTATCGAGGCCACTATTGCCCACAGGCTGCATATGTATACGTTATCTATTACCACGAGGTAGGCTATTTGGGCAAGAAAGAAAAGGTGGGTACGGTGGTACTACTATATTAGAAATAATAGTGTAATAAATATAAAAGTAATATGAAAATGAATAAGCTTTATAGTTTGTTGGCTCTTTTTCTCCTTTCTGTGTTTTGCCACAATGGAATGAAGGCCCAAAGCACAGTAGGAAAAGATTTTTGGGTGGCATTTCTGCCAAATTTTACCGAAGATGTTGATAATATAAGTTTACTTGCGGCTGGTAGAAATAGTTGTACGGGA
>JAGCLZ010000074.1 GCA_017646685.1 Bacteroidales bacterium
TCCGCAAAGTGGAAGTTTACACATTAAAAGGCGTAAAGGTAAAAGAAGAAGATGTGAAAGCCGCATCTACCAAAATGGATGTATCCGACTTGTCTAAAGGAACATATTTGTTGAAAGTATATACACCAAAGGGTGTTGCCATCAAAAAAATGGTGGTGAATTGATGTGTTGTATTTTAATTATGTGTGTGTTAAGGCAATAAATGAAACCTTCTATAAGAAAATGAAAACATTTCATGAGAATTCTGTTATAAAAGTTTTTGGTATGTGTATAATAAATATATTGTCTAAGCGTTTTATATCGGTGTAACAATTGATGTATATGGTAAGTATAACGTGGATTTTGACAATGATTTTGTGTAGTGCATTGTTTACAGGTATAGGAATATATGCATGGAGACGTGATAAACCTATGTGGTTTTGGAGTGGCTCAAGGGTTGAAGAAGATGAGTTGACCAATATCGCGGCTTATAATCGTGCCAACGGAATAATGTGGATAGTGTATTCATTGCCGTATTGGGTAAGTACTTTTATAGGGATAGAAGATATGGAATTAGCTACCGATATATTATTGGGATGGGTATTGGTCTCGATACCTTTATTGATATTGGTATATAGGTGGATATATAATAAATATAGTGTATGAACAGAGAGGTGTTTGGTAGTTGTATGAAAAATTGTTATCTTTGCAACCGAAACATTTTTTGTTTGTAATGTAAATGTATTTGATATATAGATAATTAAGTAATTAATATGATTGGAGGATATTTTGAAGAAACTTTATAGGTCGCGAACCGATAGAAAAATTGCCGGGGTTTGTGGCGGATTTGCAGAATGTTTTGGTATAGACCCTTCGATAGTTCGTTTGGGTTTAGTGGTTATTTCGGTTGTTAGTTTGGGAATAGTAGGTATATTGTTGTACCTGCTTGCAATAATAATTGTACCTGAACAATCGATGTAATTGTATTTTGTAATACATAATAATATATAGTGACGAAATTTAATAACGTAAATATAAAACCATCATAATAATGAAGAAATATTTGTGCCTTTCATTGGCAACACTGCTATTTAGTAGTTGTTTTTTTGGTCGAAAAAATGTGAATACCGATGCCGGACAACAACAAATAATAGACCAAACTGAAAAAACAGAGTTTGCAACATGGCTCAACAAGGAAGAGGCTGAAGAATTGAACAAAATCTTTTCAGCCTACCGCAATGATTTTGATTTTACCAACAAGAGAGTAATATTCTTTACCGGTAGTTCGGGAAAATTGAGGAGTAGCAAAGAACATTACTTCAGAATGCAGAAAAAGTATGACAACACATCGTACTACAATCGCGACAATGGTTACTTGTATATCTTTGACGAAGATCAAAAGAAAGCTGTTGGAGGATATGATGCTGCAATAGTATTTTGGACAAAGAATCAATGGGCTACCGAAGAAGTGATGGATCGTATAATGCTAGAACCTCCTGTCGAGGACTAATAGCCTTATATCTATAGTGTTGTTGATGATAAACCGGTAGCGTAATGCTGGACAATTTCGGTATTGGCATAAAAAGCTTATCGAAAGTGTTGGTGTATTGCCCTACAGTAGGTGTAGAAGAAAATAAATAATAAATGGGCAAGAAGAAAGATATTATCGTAGAGAAACTGCGAAAGATAAGGAAAGACATGGGTCATAAGCAACGTCTTGTGATTATGGATTCGGATACTTTCAAGGAGCGTTGGTCATTTCAGTTGTCGGCAAGAAATTTGTTTGTTGCAATAGGGTTGAGTGCTATAATATTGGTAGTGCTTACTGCTATACTTATTGCATTTACTCCACTGCGTGAATATATTCCCGGTTATATGCAAACCGATTTGGTTGAGAAGGTGTATAGTAGTACTGCAATTATTGATTCGCTCGAGCAGCAATTGCAGGGACAAGAACTTATGCTTGCCAATATACGAGCCGTGATAGCCGGTGAAGATATTCGTGAGGATGTAGGGCAAAAAAAGGATACTTTGAAACAAAAACCAACAGATGATGTTCGTTCAAAATCCGACTCGCTTTTACGAGTAGAGATAGAGGCTCAAGACAAATATCAAGTTAAGGATGTTGATGCTACTACTTCGTCAAAAAAAGTGGAGAATACGGTGTCGTCGTTGATGGAACAAATGGGATATGACAAAGGTGGACGTACTCAACAGTTTCATACACAAGTAAATTTTGCCGATAATAGAGTGGTGTCTGATTATTTGTTTTATACACCATTAAAAGGTAAGGTAATATCATTGTATGATTCTAAAAAACGTCATTATGGAATTGATATTGCCGGAAGTGAAAACGCAGTAGTAAAATCGGTTTATAATGGTACTGTGTTGTTTTCTGATTTTACATTGAAGACCGGTTATATTATTGCCATACAGCATCCAAATAATATGATATCTGTTTATAAGCACAATAGTGCATTGTTGAAACATACCGGAGATGTGGTTAGGGCTGGTGAACCTATTGCATTTATTGGCAATACGGGTGAATTAACAACAGGACCTCATTTGCATTTTGAACTTTGGTATAACGGCAAAGCAATAAATCCGGTGGAATATATTAGTTTTTAAGTAAGAAAAGGGCAAAAGAATCATATATGATGAAAAAACGTATTGCAATATTGGGTTCGACAGGTTCTATTGGACTACAAGCTCTTAATGTAATTCGCAACCATGCTGATTTGTTTGAAGTTGAAGTGTTAACCGCTCATTCCAATTACGAACGATTGATACAGCAAGCAATAGAATTTCGACCAAATACAGTTGTTATAACAAATAAAAACCATTACTCAAAGGTTCAAGATGCACTATCGGCTTATGATATAAAAGTATTTGCCGGTGATAAGTCGATGACTGATGTGATGGAAATGTCAACGATAGATATGGTACTCACAGCCGTTGTGGGCTTCGCTGGTTTGAGACCAACGTTGAGAGCTATTGAGTATGGCAAAACTATAGCTTTGGCAAATAAGGAAACTATGGTTGTAGCAGGTAAGATGGTAACTGATTTGGCTCGAGAGAAAGGGGTGGCCATATTGCCGGTAGATTCAGAACACTCGGCTATATTCCAATCCTTGGTTGGCGAAACATTTAATCCAATTCACAAAATATTTCTTACTGCATCAGGTGGTCCATTTTATGGAAAGAAGGTTGATTTTCTAAGAAATGTTACTCTTGCTGATGCCTTAAAACACCCAAATTGGGTAATGGGTAAGAAAGTTACGATAGATTCTGCAACGCTTATGAATAAGGGTTTGGAAGTTATCGAAGCCAAGTGGCTTTTTAATCTCGAAGTCGAGCAAATAGAAGTTGTGGTTCATCCACAATCTATAGTACATTCGTTGGTAGAGTTTGAGGATGGTTCAATCAAAGCTCAATTGGGTTTGCCATCTATGGAATTGCCTATACAATATGCTTTTTCATATCCGGATAGATTGACTTCCAATTTACCAAGATTTAATTTTTCCGATTATCCACAATTAACATTTGGTAGTCCGGATAGAGATACTTTTCAATGCCTCGACTTGGCTTATCAAGCAATGGCAAAAGGAGGTAATATGCCATGTATTATGAATGCAGCCAATGAAATTGCTGTTCAAAATTTTATTGAAGAAAGGATTCATTTTTTAGATATCCCACATATAATTAGAGCGATGATGGAGAATGGGAAATTTATTGATAATCCAACACTAGATGATTTATTGGAAACAGATTTTGAATTGCGTATAAAAACACAACAATGGATAGATAATAAACATAACTAACAAAATATTAAATATGAAAATTTTAGCACTGTTATTAAGTTTGTCGCTTTTGGTAATTGTTCATGAATTTGGACATTTTTTCTTTGCTCGTTTGTTCAAAACTCGAGTAACAAAGTTTTATTTGTTTTTTAATTATAAATTTTCGATACTTAAAGCAAAACGCTTTAATGGCAAATGGCATTTTAAATGGTTTAATGCCAATACTCCTGAAGAGTGGAATCAATATCCCGACAATACTTTGTTTGGTATAGGATGGATACCGTTGGGAGGCTATTGTGATATAGCAGGGATGATAGATGAAACTAAGGATTCCAAAGATATGGAAAGCACCCCGCAACCATGGGAGTATCGTTCCAAGAAAGCTTGGCAACGATTGTTGATAATATCAGGTGGGGTATTGGTAAACTTTGTAGTGGCAATGATTCTTTATGTGTCAGTACTGTTCTGTTGGGGCGAAGCTAAATTACCTATCAAGAACGCTACAATGGGGTTCGACTATGCCGAGGTGTTGCAAGAGCATGGTTTTAGAAATGGCGACTTGGTTGTAGCTGTTGATGGTGAAAATGTAGTTGAGATGGCCGACCTAGTAGAACATCTTCTTATTGACAAGGCAAAAAGTGTTACTGTTACGAGAAATAATAGCGATACCACATTTTTTTTGCCGGCCGATTTTCGTAAAAATGTACTTGCTGTTGTCAATGATCCGGAAGATGAGCTATTCGTGATAAGGTTCCCATTTGTGATAAAGGATTTTGTTCCTGGTTCTGTAGCAGAGAAAGCCGGAATGCAGGTGGGTGATAGTATAGTATCGTTGAATGACACCATAACAGTGACAGCTTTAGAGTTTATGGATAAATTGGCAGGATGTGCAGATATGACTATCAATGTAGGTTTCTACAGAGGTGGTGAACTTATGAGTGTGCCGGTACAATTGGATGCTACAGCCAAGATAGGTGCTTACCTTAAGCAACCAACCGAAATATTCGAGACACATGTTGTAGAATATGGTTTCTTCGAGTCTATACCTATTGGTATAAACAATGGATTAGAGACATTGGGATCATATGTGAAATCTTTGAAGTTGTTGTTTACCAAGGAAGGAATATCTCAGCTTGGAGGTTTTGGTTCTATTGGAAGTTTATTCCCCAGTGTTTGGAATTGGGAGATATTTTGGACTCTTACAGCATTCCTTTCTATAATATTGGCATTTATGAATATAATACCAATACCGGGATTAGATGGTGGCCACATGATGTTTACATTGTATGAGATGGTAACACGTCGCAAACCAAGCGATAAATTTTTGGAATATGCCCAAACGGTGGGTATGTTGATACTATTTGCATTGCTTATTTTTGCCAATGGTAATGATTTGATTCGTTGGCTTAATGGTAAATTTTAGTGAATGAAGCAAGTAGATAAGCTTATATTGCGTTCTTTTATAGGCCCATTGGTACTTACTTTCCTATTGGCTGTATTTGTATTGCTTATGCAGTTTTTGTGGAAGTATATTGATGATATGGTCGGAAAAGGATTGGACTTTTGGATAATAGCCCAACTCCTGTTCTATGCCTCTGCAACCTTTGTGCCTATGGCATTGCCTATAGCTACATTGTTTGCATCTATCATGACTATGGGCAACTTTGGTGAAAAATATGAGCTTATTGCTATGAAAGCCGGTGGTATATCCATTCGTAGAGTTATGATGCCTATGGCTGTAGTGGTGCTTATGCTTACAGGTATGGCTTTTTATTTTGCTAATAATGTTATGCCTATAGCCGTTCTTAAATATAAGATGACTCTGTATGATGTAACACGTAAAAAACCTGCTTTGAATATAAAACCGAGCGAATATTATTCTGGTATAGATGGGTATGTGATTCGTGTAGATCAAAAGGATAAGGAAAATAAAAATCTCAAAAATATCATTATTTATGACCATACTGATGGTATGGGCAATGTAAGTGTAACAATAGCCGATAGAGGTAAAATGACCGTTACGCCTGACGAGAGGTTTTTGATATTCGATTTATATGATGGTTATTCGTATGTTGAGGATATAAAAGCTGAAAATTATGTTTCAAGACCTATGACGAGGATGAAATTTGATGAACAAACTATGAAATTTGATTTGTCGGCTTTTGCATTTAATAAATCGGATAAAGAATATTTTAAAGGTAGTTATCAGATGATGAATATACGTCAACTTGATGAAACTATAGATACGTTGAAGCTCAATAGAGAAGCAAAGATAAAGGAATATGAGAATGTTGTGAATAGTTATTTTCCGATATCAAACTTGCAAGACGAAGTGATGATGGGGAAAGATGTTTCGGACAGTGAGTATATTGTACAGATAGATAAATTATCCCCGCGAAAGCAGAAAGAGATTCAACGCAGGGCTTTATATTCGGCAAGAACTATAAATGAGGAAATTACTATGTATTCACAGATATTGCAAAACGATCAAGAGTATATCAATAGGCATGGTATAGAGTGGCATCAAAAATTTACTTTGTCTGTAGCTTGTTTTGTGCTTTTCCTTATCGGAGCACCGTTTGGTTCGATAGTTCGAAAAGGAGGCTTGGGTTTGCCGCTTGTGGCATCGGTAATATTTTTTGTGTTATATTATGTCATTAATACGATTTGTATAAAGGCTATACGCGAAGTGGCTTTACCTCCTTATGGTATGTGGATTTCTACGGTGGCGATGTTGCCATTGGGGATCTTTTTAACATTGAAGGCTACAACCGATTCATCGGTTTTTGATAAAGGTACTTGGAGAAAAATGATATTAAGGATATTTGTTCGTTCAAAGAAAAAACAAGAAATCCGATAATTTATTTTATAGAAAACTATGGTATATTGTTGTCAACGTAATGGTATATTATTTTGTGATTGATGGTATATTGTCCTAAAAATGTTGATATAGCAAAAATACTTATTGAGAAAATAAATCTAAAACAAAAATAAATGAAGATATTACAGCTTTGCAACAAACCACCTTATCCTCCCATTGATGGTGGAACAATAGCCATGAATAGCATCACGCAGGGGTTGATAGGCGAAAAATGTTCGGTGAAAGTATTGTCGGTATGTTCTGATAAGCATCCTGTAAAAAAAGATTTGTTGTCTGAAGACTATTTAGAAAAAACACAATTCGAATCGGTTTATGTAGATTTGAATGTAAAACTGCTTGATGCATCAGTGGCGTTGCTTACCGGAGAGTCTTACAATGTAAAACGTTACGAGAGTCAGGAATTTACCAAAAAATTGGCTTCGATATTAAAAAACGAAACATTTGATATTGTGCATGTCGAAAGTATTTTTCTGACACCGTATTTACCTCTGATAAAGAAGTATTCCAAAGCAAAAGTTGTATTACGGTCGCATAATGTGGAGCATCTTATTTGGCAACGTATAGCTCGATGTACAAAGAATATTTTCAAAAAGTGGTATTTCAAACGATTATCGTTAGCTTTGAGGGTTTATGAGTTGGAAAATATTGGTAAGTATGATGGTATAGCGTGTATTACTCAAAAGGATGCGGATTATTTTATAGCCAATGGATGTAGAAAGCCGGTGGTATCTATACCATTTGGTATAATATCTCCCGATACTATGGATAATGTAGATGAAGAACCTTGTTCTTTGTTTCATATTGGTTCTATGGATTGGATGCCTAATTTGGAAGCGGTCAATTGGTTCTTAAATGATGTATGGCCTAAGATTCATGCCGAAATACCTAAGGCTCGTTTGTATTTGGCCGGAAGAAAGATGCCGGAAGTACTACTTAATGCCAATTATCCAAATGTTTCGATTGTAGGAGAGGTGCCCGATGCAATGTATTTTATCGAAAGTAAGAAGATAAATATAGTGCCATTGCTTTCTGGAAGTGGAATAAGGGTTAAGATTATAGAGGCGATGTCGGTAGGAAAAACAGTGATATCCACTACTATTGGTGCAGAAGGAATAGACTATACAAATGATGAAAATATATTGATAGCTGATACTCCCAACGAGTTTGTGAAGCAAATAAAACGTTGTTTGGACGATGATGACTTTTGTACTCAAGTTGGTAAGAATGCTTACGATTTGGTGGCAACACACTATAACAACGATTTGCTGACAAAAAAATTGATTGCGTTTTATACAAAATTGCTAGAGAAAGATGCGGAAATATAGTGCTAAAACAGCAAACAATGGTTTGAAAAAAGCCATAAATATACTTGTTCGGGCTTTGTAAAATAAAAATAAAATATTTTTTTTCGATATTGAAAATCACATTGTTTGAATAAATGAATAGAGAAAAATTGAAATATGTTTTTCAGATTGAAAAAAACTGTGTATATTTGCAAACTTAAAAGAAACAATAAACAATAAGAAAAAATACATATTACAAAATGAAAACCAGTAAAATACTTCAAGTTGCTTTGGCTGTTGTCATAGTAGTCTTAATAGTTCTACTATATAATAGCATTATGAAACCGGTTCGTTTCGATAACGAATATATCTTGAGAAGAGATGCCGTAGTAGTAAAATTGAAAGAAATCAGAAATTTACAAGAAACTTACAAGATGACTTACGGTCGTTATGCTAGCGATATTGATTCGTTGGTTCTTGGACTTAAAGAGGGTAAGTTGCCTGTTGTAAAGAAATATGGAAATGTTCCTGATGAAATGACAGAAGCTGAGGCTTTGAAAAAAGGAATAATACGTCGTGATACAGTGTTTATGAATCCGTTGGAAAAGATGCGTGAAGAAGGTAAAACAGCATTGACCGATGAACAATTAAGTAAATTGAAGTATGTTCCTTACACCGACAATAAAACATTTGAAATGCGTTCTCGTTTTGTAGAAAAGAGCGGTTTTGATGTACCTGTATTCGAAGTAAAAGTTCACCTTTCGGTATTGTTGGCCGACTTAGACGAGCAAGATGTTCGTAATAAGATTGCTGAATTGGAACAAGCTAATAGATATCCGGGTTGGAAAGTTGGTGATTTCGACAATCCTATCACTGATGGTAATTTTGAATAAAATTGATATATGGTATCTTATTATATAAATAACCAGATTATATCAGAGGGACTTAAAACCTCTGATTGTCAGAAGAAATTATCCATTTGTTTAGAAACAAATGGATTTTCTTTTACTATTATCAATGAGACGAACAAGATGTTTGCTTTTGGCGATATTACTTGTGTGTTTCCCGAAACATTGTCTCAGATAATAGTTATGATCAAGCAAGTGTTTGCTGATCTTAATATAGAATATGCATTGATGGACGAGACGGAATTGATTGTTTCGTCGAATAAATCTACTTGGATACCCGAGTCGCTTTTTGATGCTAAGCACACTCGTGAGTATTTTAAAGTGTTGTCGCCTTTGGAGGTGAAAGAAACTGTTTTTCATTGTTATTCCGAAAGGTTGGAAGCATACTCTGTATTTGCATATTTGGATACAATAGTATCGGCATTTAAGGTGGCTATACCGGGTATAAAGGTTAAAAGTCAACACTCTAAAATGTTGGAAACACCTCTTTTAGAAAGAAGTAGAATGAAGACAATGGTAGAAGTGTATGTTCGCAAGAAGGAGTTTGATGTAGCAATTTTTAGCAATAAAACATTCTTGTTTAGCAATACATTCAAATATGACGATAAGTTGGATATTGCATATTTTACTTTGTTGGCGATAAACAATTTGAATCTAAATCAAGCAAATTTGGAACTTTTCATCTCGGGCAAGGTTGATAGAGATATGTTTGAAAGTATGGAGAGATTCTTCCCGAAAGTTAATCTTTATACAGGTTTGAAGGTGGCCTTTGCCGACAACGAAATGTACAAGATACCGTTGTATCAATATTCCATGCTTTTGAGATAATATCATGCGTATAATAACCGGGATATTAAAGGGCCGTCGATTAAATCCGACAGAGAATCTGCCCGTGAGACCTACTACCGATATGGCTCGCGAAGGTTTGTTCAATATTTTAAACAATATTTTGGACTACGAAGAGCTATCGGTATTGGATTTGTTTTCGGGAACAGGTGCCGTGTCGTTCGAGTTTATTTCCAGAGGTGTAAAAGAAGTTACTGCTATAGAAATAAATTCAAAATGTACGGATTTTATCAAAAAGTCGGCATTGCAATTTGGAGTAAACAACCTTCATGTTGTGCGTTCCGATGTTTTTGATTTGATTAAGCGGGCATATAAGAAGTTTGATGTTATCTTTGCCGATCCGCCTTATCAGTTGGAAGATTTGCCCACATTGCCCGATCTTATATTCGAAAAGCAGATGCTTGCCGATGGTGGCGTATTTATATTGGAGCATTCGAAGGAACATTCCTTTGAGAATCATCCATGTTTTTGGCAACACAGGAAGTATGGCAAAGTAAATTTCACTTTCTTCAAGAAAACAGAATAGTAATAAATTAATTAAGTAAGAAATGAAAGCTCTTGTAAAAACAAATTTTCGTTTTCCTAAGCAAAAAAGTTTGTACGAAGGAAAAGTTCGCGATGTTTATAATATAGATGATAAATATTTGGCAATGGTAGTGTCGGACCGTATATCGGCGTTCGATGTTGTTTTGCCCAAAGGTATTCCTTTCAAAGGACAGGTGTTGAATCAGATAGCAGCAAAATTTTTGGATGCTACTGCCGATATAGTTCCCAATTGGAAAATATCTACTCCAGATCCTATGGTTACAGTGGGTCGTTGTTGTGAGCCTTTCAAGGTAGAGATGGTGGTACGTGGCTATTTGGCCGGCAGTTCGTGGCGCGAGTATAAAGCCGGTAAGCGCACGTTGTGTGGTGTGGCTTTGCCCGAAGGTATGGTGGAAAACCAAAAGTTCCCTTCGCCTATAATTACTCCTACAACAAAGGCCGACGAAGGTCATGACGAAAATATTTCGAAGGAAGAGATTATTGCACAAGGTTTGGTGTCGAAGGAAGATTACGAACAATTGGAAAAATATACATACGCTCTTTTCCAACGTGGCACCGAGATAGCAGCCAAACAAGGTCTGATATTGGTTGATACCAAGTATGAGTTTGGAAAGGCCGATGGCAAGATTTTCCTTATTGATGAAATTCATACTCCTGACTCGTCGCGTTATTTCTATGCTGAAGGTTACGAAGAACGTTTGAATAAGGGCGAAAAACAACGTCAGTTGTCCAAGGAGTTTGTACGCGAATGGCTGATGGAAAACGGATTCCAAGGCAAGGAAGGACAAAAGGTTCCGGAGATGACAGACGAATTTATAAGCCAAGTGTCGGAGAGATACATCGAATTATATGAATGTATAGTAGGTGAAAAGTTTGTGAAAGCTGCCGATGAAAATGATATAGAAAAACGTATTGAAAATAATGTAACTTTGTGTTTGAATACATTGTAACGTAATATTTATTTGTGATATTGAAGCCGGATTTATTTTTAAATTCGGCTTCTATTTTTTATTTATTTGTATGAAAAGGTTTATTTTATTTGTTTGTTGCATTGTAGTTGTTTGCCCATGGGCATGGTGTAACAACGATTCGGTGTTGCTACTCAATGCCAATTGGCAGATTGATACTGTTGAAAAAGGTATTGTTTTCAAAGAAGTTTCGTTTTCCCAAAAGTCCTATCTAGGTTCTAATCAGCATATATGTGTGGTAGAAGTTAAGCCGGAGGCTATGGCCAAGTTTGCGTTTGCTTACGGTACTAAGTGCAACTACACTTCGGCTATGGCACTGCAACGAGGTGCTGTGGTGGCTATAAACGGTTCGTTTTTTGATATGAAGCATCACAATCCGATTTGTTATCTGAAGGTCGATGGCAAAAAAGTGGGTGTAAACACCAATAAGAACACACCATACCGTAAATATTATCAATATGGAACATTGGTTTTGGATAATGGAAAACCTATCATATTGCAGACCGATAGTTTGCGAGTGTGGGAGGACTCATTGTCATATTCCGACATTATGACCGGCGGTCCGCTGCTTATGCTTGACGGCTATAGGTTTCCAATGCGAAAGGATCGTACTTTTGTAACCCACCGTCATAATAGGACTGCTATTGGCATAAAGGCCGATGGTACTGTGCTGCTGGTGGTGGTGGATGGCCGTTTTGCCATTGCCGAAGGTATGTCGTTGAACGATCTGTGCTCCACCATGAAGTGGCTAGGATGTGTGTCTGTGCTTAATATGGATGGTGGAGGGTCGTCCACATGCTATGTAAGGGGTCGTGGAGTGGTCAACTATCCGTCCGACAATGGCCGCTACGACCACGAAGGCGAGCGTAAGGTATCCAACGCCATACTGTTGCTCAAATGAGATATGGCAAGTTTTTCAATTGTATAGTCTTGCTCAATAAAAAAAGGAAGTTGCTGTTAGACGGCCAAAGAGCAAAATCCATTATTAGCTATTTTTGAGCTATAGCAACATTAGCTAAGGAAGCATTACGCAAATTACTTGCAAAGCAATTTATAAATTGCCTATATAAAAAAGGAAAGCCTCCGGTTGTGGGGCTTTCCTTTTGTGGTATCAAAAACCTATATTATTATTAATTTTTTGCTTGTTCGTCTATAAATTTACCATCAATTTCAAAGTTCAACACTTTGGCATCTTTGGTCCAGAATAGGAATTTTTTGTTTATATCTGCTCTGTAAGTCTTTTTGTTGCGTATATCCACAATGCTTACTTTTTGCAGTTTGTATTTCGGATATTTTTCTTCGATGTATGTTTTGATTTTTGCAGGTGCATATTTCATATCTACATTCCAGTAGGTTTCAACACCTTTGTTTGAAAAACGCAACAACATATCCATTGTGTTGTTTTCAAAATTTACATCGTAGATTAGCGAATCCAATTGGGACCATTTTGCTGCCTTTGCTTCGGGGTAGCGTTTTTGGAAATCCTTTACATAGCGGGCCGGAACTTCTTTTTCCGACACATCTTTTGCTTTTTGGCCAAAAGCCACTGTTTGGCTTACCAATGCAATTGCTATAATTGCCAATATCTTTCTCATATTCTATTATTTATATTATTATTTATTTCTTATTTACGTTGCAAATATACGTTTTATTTTTTATATATTGGTTATTAGCTATATGTTTTTTTCATCTCTGTTGTGCGGCGGTCAAAGCATGAAGTTCAACAAGTGTTTTAAATCAATGATATTAAACAGTATAAGTATTGTAAGTACTATTACGCCTACCGATACCCATTTTACAAATCCCGAACCTTTCTTTACACCCAGCAGTGTGCCTGTTACAGACCCAGCCACACACCCTATGCCGTGTAGCAAACCATAGTCCCAACGTATTATTCCCTTTTGGGCAAACACCAGTATGGATACCACTGTGTATATAAGCATTATAAATACCTTGGAGGCGTTGGTGCGCACCAGGTTGTAGCCCACGCAGCTTACTCCGGCCATTATAAGGAAAAAACCTGTACCTACCTGTATAAATCCACCGTAGAATCCTATAAGCAGATATATAATTATTTGTTTTGCTGTAAGGCCTTTGGTGTAGCCTGCACTATCGGTTTCCAGCTTTTTGGGGTTGTAGAACAGGAATATTGTCATCATCAGCAGTACGCCCAGCAGGGTGTAGCGTATTACTGTTTCGGTTACTTGCACCGCCATATTGGCACCGGCAAAGGCTCCTATGGTGGTAGGTATGGCCAGCAGCAGTGCCTTCTTGTAGTCCAGTACCTTTTTGGAGTGGTAGGTTATTGCCGACGATATAGACTGTATAAGCACACCCACCCTGTTGGTGGCGTTTACCACATCAACGGGAAGACCCAACGTAAGGTATAGCGATATGGATATGGCGGTACCGCCGGCCGAAAGGGTGTTTATAAACCCCACTATCAGGCCCGATACCACCAGAAGTATGGCTATAGGTAGTGTAAGTGTCATATAGCTGATGTTGAAAACTTAGAAATCGCATTGTATACATTGCGGAACAAAGCGTTTGGCATCGCCGCCAAAGGTTACCAGCTCCCTTACCACCGACGAGTTTACGGCCGCATGTTTGGCTTCGGTAAGCAAAAACACCGTTTCTATCTCCGGGTCTATCTCAGAGTTTATCAGTGCAATGTTCTGTTCGTATTGGAAATCTATACCGTTGCGAAGGCCGCGCAGTATGTATTTGGCGTTCTTTTGCCGGCAGTAGTCCACCGTAAGCATGTTGTATGTATCCACTGTTACCTTGTCGGTATCGGCAAAGGTCTTTTCTATCCATTGCTTTCGTTGCTCAAGGCTGTACATACATTTCTTTTGGGTGTTTTCGCCTATGGCTATTATTATATGGTCAAATAGGGGCAAAGCCCTCCTTACCACCGATTCGTGGCCTATGGTAATGGGGTCGAACGAACCCGCAAACACTGCTATACGTTTCATTTGGCTGTTATCTTTTTTTGCGTGATTTCTTTTTTGATGTGTCTTTGTCGTTAAACACCCATATCAGTCGTGCGGTAAGTACACTGTTGTAGGTATCGCGAGTCCATGTGTTGTTGTTGTAGGTAAAAGTCCAGTCTTTTTTGGTAGGTATAAGCGAGTGCTGGTAGCGGAAGTTAAACTTTAGGTTTTTCCATATCTTGAAGCGTATGTCGGCCACAAACGACAGGTCGTTACGATCGTAAGGTTTCTTTTCAAAGTTGGTTATTACGGTGCTTACACCAGTTTGGTCCCACGCTGCCGTTTCTTTGTAGTTCATCAGTCGGCCATATACAGCCCCCAACCCGAAGGTCCATCCCCCTATGGGGTCTTCAAAGTGTGCCATCACCGGCACTTCCACATAGGGCAGTGTGGCGTTGTAGCTATAGGGGTAGCCCTCTTGAAAAGCCCCGTATTGTGCATATTTGGCCTCGACGCTTACCAGCCATTTCTCGCTCTTGCTTAGCGGTATCATTGCTCCAACGCTGCCGGTGAAACCCGCTTTTTTGAAACCATAAACCTCGTCGCCATCTATTTGCGACAGGTTGCCACCGGCCGATACAAATGCTCTGATGCTCTGTCCGTGTATGCTTCCAACCATTGTGGATGACAATACCATTAATGCTGCTATAAACTTTCTCATCATTTATAAATTCTGTTTTTTTGTTCGATAATGTTGTATATAACGCCCTTATTGGCGAAAAAGTATTTTGCATTGCAGTTGCTTTGTGTAATTTTTTTTGGCAGTTGCCATTAGAAGCCGCCATTAATAGGTATATGTCGGTATGTAGAGTTGATAACATTCGATGATTGACAATATGGTTTCCCAACGCCGTTGGGGAGGTAATATTTCAACGAGCTGAGATTAATACTTCAACGATCGAAGATCCGGAAGGAAACTAAGGCAACTTCTAAAAATTCCACAAATCGCGCAAAACTTCCTTTATATCACGATAATATTTCATGTAACGTGTAGTTTTTGGCAGTTACCATTATTATCTTTTTTGGGGGAAGGAACGAAATTTTTTTCAAAAAAAAGTAGCCATTTTTATCAAATGGTACTCTATGTATACAGAAATTGCTGTGAATGATAAAATAATATGGTGAATGTATAGTTTTTATGAACAGCAATTGATAATAGGAACTAATCTATAGATGAAGAGTAAACACACGAAGGTCGATATATCATCATCCAAGCAGAAGATTGATCCCATACTTGACAAGCAATCAAAACTTCTGAAGCGTGCTTTGAGCTATGTAAAAAATTACGAGCATGCCAAGGATTTTGTGCAAGATACTTTGTTGGCTGTTTGGCTTACAAAAACAAAAATAAAAAACCCGGTGGCTTATGCCAAAACAGTGCTTGAGCGGGAAATATGGAAAGAAGCAAAAAAGCATTCGAGATCAACTTGTTATTTGGAAGAAATTCCAAATAATGCCGATGTTTTTGCCGATGTTGATGACAATATCTACAACGAAGAGATGTGCGATATGCTCTACAAAGCAATGGACACCCTTGATAAGGACAAAAGAGAAATAGTAATACTGCATGTTGTGGAAAAAATGACTGTGGATGATGTGGCTGAGGAAAAAGGTATTTCGCGAGCCAAGGTGAAAAAGGATTATGCACAGGCAATGGCACAACTGAGAACCATAATGAGAAAAATGCAACAAAACGATTAAATAGATTACATATATGAATGATACACGAAAAATAGATGAACTGTTGGCAAAATTTTATGCGGCCGATAGCACACAGGAAGAGATAGATACTCTGTTTAAATACTTCCTGCATACACAACCCTTGCCCGAAAAGTATGCCGATGACGAGCTGCTTATTCGCTCGTTGGCCATGGAGCGTTACTGCTATGCCCAAAGGGTGGATATGCATAAAAAACTTTTGGCTATGGAAAACCAAAAGGCAAAACAAACTATTTTCCACAGCCCCGTTGCACGGTATGCCTGCGTAGGAATAGCAGCCGCTATAATTCTATTTTTCTACACCCCCGGTGCGGTGGCTCAAACCCCCACTGCCGGCAACCTTACAATCTATTGCAGCGACAACTGCGATGACAACTATATAGTGGATAATTTTGAACAAGCTCTAAATATAAAACAAAAATAATTATGATTTTGAACCGACACAGTGTTTTGAAAATGATATTGCCTGCAATTATGCTTATGCTATATGCCAATGTGGTATGCAGCCAAACAGCACTATATAACCAATACAAGCACCGCACCGATATAAGGGTGGCATGCATAATGCAATATCCGCTTACAGACAGCCTTAAGACCGATATAACCCTTTTCGAGCCCAAAACCAAAGAAGACCTCTGGCCTATGGTGCAGGAGCTTGGCCTTGGCCTGGATAAGGACGAAGTATATAACCAATTTGGACAAGAAAAAAGATATACACTTTACACATACAATGTGCGTAAAGACAACATAAAGAAATGCTTTGGACCTATAACGTCCGATGAAGATTACAAGAATATGTCAATATTGGCTTATAACTATAATATGGGTGTAATAGTGATTTTTCATAATATAGATACGAAAGAAAGATATGGAATAATAACGGATTTTTTAATCAAAACATTAAAACAACCGGATTTATTACCGAAAACAAGTAACAGAATTGATGAACATAAATAAAATATATAAAATGAAGAATAGTAAATTAATAACAAAAACTGTGCTACTATCGGTAGCCATGGCAGGAGTAATTACATCGTGCCAAAAAGACGAAATTTCGAGCAAATACCTATCCAAGTTTCAACTAATTAGAAATATAGTAATCTTAAAAAACGAATGTTGATATGAATACGTACAAATTAAAACAATTGTTGATAATAGTATCAATAGTTATATTAGGTTTATCCGATACCGTTTCGGCACGAAAAAATCGTTATCCCTGCCCTACATTCAATCTTAAACGACATGAGTTTGGATTGGGAGTTTCTACAACTCTTTTGGATAGCAAAGGATTGGTTAATAGTTTTCGGCGTGAAGTCAGCGGCTTAGAATCACTACCCGGA
>JAGCLZ010000075.1 GCA_017646685.1 Bacteroidales bacterium
GTCTTTACGATATTTACGCTTTTTCGGCTATTTTTTTGAATTATCAACCCTAAATGGATATTTGTATCTCCAACTCATCGGCTGTCCGACAAAATAAACTTCTCATATAACAAGAATCGAACTTTTAGCGGACACTAATAAAAAAATATTGCAAGGACGTTATTTGAAAGTTTTGCCAACATTCCACAAATCAGTTTCAAACCATTTTTTTAGAAGTTGCCTTAACACTTTATCGTTGCACGATTGAGAAAATGTTTGTACATTTGCACATTATTTATATATCAACAATAATCAATCTCAACATCATGAAAATATTGATATTGAATGGTCCGAACCTAAATCTTTTGGGCATAAGGGAAACCGAAATTTATGGCAAACAGGATTTTCTTTCTTATTTTGACAATCTGAAAGAAAGCTACAACGACATACATTTGGAATACTATCAAAGTAATGTTGAGGGCGAAATCATCAACAAACTGCAGAGCGTAGGCTTTGACTTCGACGGCATTATACTCAATGCCGGTGGATATACCCACACCTCGGTATCTATCCGCGATGCCATAGCAGCCATTACCACTCCGGTGTTGGAAGTACACATATCCAATATCTATGCCCGTGAGGAATTCCGACACACTTCGATGCTTTCCGAAGTATGTGTAGGTACAATAGCCGGATTGGGACTGCAAGGATACAAATTGGCGATAGAGTTTTTTGCCAAAAAATAATTTTTGTCTGTTTTGAACCATCAACATAATTCGTATGTTTAATAGACATTAAATATAAAACATCAACGAACTATGAAAAAGATAAAGATATTACTTTTGGCATTAGGCATTATAACTTGTACGGCCATTACAGTAAGTTGCAATGACGATGACGACAATTACACACCGGGCTCGTCAATAGTAGAAATCTTTGATGACTATTATCCCGATGCTACTGATGTAGAATGGTACTATGTAGGAGGATACTATGTTGCCGACTTCAATTATTATGGCGAAGATATGGAAGCATGGTTTAGCTACGATGGCAAATGGTTATATACCAAAACCGAAATTGCATATCCCGCTCTTCCCGTAGAAGTACAAGCAAACCTAATGACAAACTACATAGATTACGACATTGAAGATATAATAGAAATCACCACATCGAAATACGGTACATTCTACAATATAGAAATAGAAAACGACAACGAAGAACTATCACTGCTATACGACGAGAGCGGAACACTAATAAAAATCTATGCCAATGTGATGCCCTACTCGTGGTGGGACAGCCTAAACTAAGACCTAACAACTACCGAAAAATTATTATCCCCAACATCCAATATCTATCTGAAAAAGGGTGCGTTCCCCATGCACCCTTTTAATCATTTCAACACATTGCATATCAGAGAAATATATTTTTTTGGTATTTTTTTTCGTCAAAAATGATGCATATACCAAAAAAAAGTATTAATTTAGCAGTCAGAAAGAGAAGGCGAAAAATCGCATAAAATGAGTATAAACGATTAAAAGTAAAAATATTATGGAAGCAAAGAAATCTCCAAAAGCAGACTTAGAAAGCAAAAAAACGCTTTTCCTCGAAATAGGATTGGTTTTTGCTTTAGTAGTAGCTTTGTTGGCTTTCAACTGGAAAAGCTACGAAAAGAAAGAGTCCACTTTCGCACAGGGTCCTATGGTGGAAATACCTGAAGAAACAATTATCCAAACTCAAGAAAACACTCCTCCTCCTCCACCTCCGGAACCGGAAGTTCAAATGAGCGAAGATATCCAAATCGTGGAAGATGACGTAAAAATTGAGCACGAACTGAAAACCATAAATGCTGACGACATAACCAAGCCCGACGCACCGGTAGTAAAAGTTGAAATTAAAGAAGAAGTTGAAGAAGTTGAAGAAGAAATTTTCTTGGTAGTAGAAGAACAACCTTCTTTCCCCGGTGGTGAAGACAAAATGTTTGAATACTTGTACTCTAACATCAAGTATCCTCAAGTAGCAAAAGAAAACAACATTACCGGTAAAGTGTTCTTGACTTTCGTTGTTGAGAAAGATGGATCTATCGCTGGTGCAAAAATATTGCGTGACATTGGTGGTGGATGCGGACAAGAGGCTCTTCGCGTTGTAAAAAACATGCCTAAATGGAGTCCGGGAAAACAACGTGGTAAACCTGTACGTGTACAGTTCAACTTACCTGTAGTATTTGACCTACAATAATACATTATATAAAAAGTATTATAATAATAAAAAAGAGCTATTGCACGATAGCTCTTTTTTATTGTATTTGTAAAAGAAGTATATAAAATGATTTCGATAAATAACCTATCAGTACAATTTACAGGCACCAACCTTTTTGACAATGTTACCTTCAACATCAACGACCGCGACCGCATAGGCCTTGTGGGAAAAAATGGTGCTGGAAAATCAACGCTACTGAAAATAATAGCAGGACTACAACAACCCGAAACGGGCACCATTATAGTGGCCAAAGATCAAACCATTGGTTATCTGCCACAAGAAATGATACCCAACAGTAACCGTACTATAATAGACGAGGCTCTAACAGCTTTTGAACAAATAGACACATTGGAGGCCGAATTGCAGAACCTTACAAACGAAATAGCTAATCGTACCGACTATGACTCTAAAGAATACGAACTGCTCCTAAACCGCCATCACGATGTAAACGAACATATCCTAATGCTTGGTGGCAACAACCGCCAAGAACAAACCGAAAAAATATTGTTGGGTCTTGGCTTTGTACACAACGACTTTGCGCGCCCTATCACCGAGTTTAGCGGTGGCTGGCAGATGCGTGTGGAACTTGCCAAAATACTGCTAAAGCATCCCGATTTTATACTGCTCGACGAGCCTACCAACCACCTCGACATAGAATCAATACAGTGGTTGGAAAACTTCCTAAGTACATATACTGGAGCTGTTATACTTGTAAGCCACGACCGAACATTCCTCGACAATATCACCAAACGAACCATCGAAATAACGGCAGGTAAGATATACGACTACAAAGCCAACTACTCCGAATATGTGGTACTGATGGAAGAAAGACGTAGTAGTCAAATGTCGGCACTTACCAACCAACAACGAGAGATAGCACAAATACAAAGTTTTATAGAACGCTTTCGCTACAAAGCCACCAAGGCCAAACAAGTACAAAGTCGGATAAAGATGCTAGAAAAGATGGACAAAGTGTCCATCGACGAGGTGAGTACCGAAAGCATACACTTCCAATTTCCACCGGCACCACACTCTGGAAAAGTGGTGGTAGAAGCCGAACACCTACGCAAAGCATACGGCGATAAAGTGATACTCAACGACCTTAACTTCATAATACCCAAAGGCAGCAAAACAGCATTTGTAGGAAAGAACGGCGAAGGCAAATCAACATTGGCAAAGATAATAATAGGCGAAATTGACGACTATTCGGGAGTATTTAAACTTGGCCATCAAGTATCAATAGGATATTTTGCTCAAAACCAAGCAGCACTACTCGATGGCGAAAAAACAGTATTCGACACCATTGATCAAATAGCCGTTGGCGACATAAGGCCCAAAATAAGAAATATATTGGGTAGTTTCCTATTCGACGAAGAGGCTATAGACAAAAAGGTGAAAGTGTTATCGGGAGGCGAAAAAGCACGCTTGGCTCTTGCCAAGCTATTGCTAACCCCTTGCAACCTACTTATCCTCGACGAGCCTACAAACCACTTAGACATGAATTCCAAGGACATTCTTAAGAATGCACTGCTACAATATACTGGTACCCTTATAGTGGTAAGTCACGACCGCGACTTCCTACAAGGCCTTACCGACTCTCTATACGAATTTCGAAATCGAGCCATCAAAGAATTTAAAGGCGATATATTCGAGTTTCTCGAATACCGCAAAATAGAGAATCTTAAAGCTCTTGAGGTCGAGAAAAAAGCAGTAACAGAGAAAGCCACCGCCACTGTATCGCAAAACAAACTGAACTACGAACAAGCGAAACAACGTGAACGTGAACTACGAAAACTACGTGGCAATGTGGAAAAGATAGAAAAAGAGATAGAAGAAACCGAAAAGGAAATTGCAAAAAAGGATGAAATACTGTCGGCCGACCCACAATCCATTGCCTCCGACACCAACTTCTACTCCGACTACGAAGCCTTAAAAGCAAAACTAGACACACTTATGGAAGAGTGGGAAAAAGCTACCGAAGCCGTGGATAATTTCTAGCGTAGTTTGAGAAAATACAAAACTAATAAATAACAAGGTGTGTGGCAAATGCTACACACCTTTTAATATATCACTATAATTATAAAAGCTAATTATAAACAAAAAGAGTTGCGAAGTTCGCAACCCTTTCAGTTAATCTATAACTTATTCAGAAAAGACTATTTCAAATTGGCCAATGCTTCTTTGATACGACGTATAGCTTCGATAAGAACATCTTCGCTAGTAGCATAGCTTAAACGTATGCAAGTGTCATCGCCAAAAGCGCTACCTTGAACAGTAGCTACATTAGCTTCGTACAATAAGTACATGCAAAGGTCAGTACTATTGTTGATAGTATAATCTTTATATGATTTTCCATAGTAAGCACTTACTTCGGGGAAGAAATAGAAAGCACCTTGTGGCATACGTACGTTTACATTTGGTATTTCGCATAGAAGTTTGTATACCAAATCTCTACGTTCTTTAAATTTATTACGCATGTTTATGATGTCTTCGCTAGTTGTAGGATCCATCAACATAGCTTCGATAGTAGCACGTTGTGCTATAGAGCAAGTAGCACTTGTTACTTGTCCTTGAAGTTTGTTGCAAGCTTTAGCTATTACAAGCGGAGCACCTATAAATCCAATTCTCCAACCGGTCATAGCAAAACCTTTAGCTACACCATTAACAGTGATAACTTGTTCTTTTACTGAAGGGAATTGAGCTAAGCTTTCGTGTTTTCCTTCGAAGTTGATGTGTTCATATATTTCATCAGCCATTACAAATACATTGGGGTGACGTTCCAATACTTCTGCAATGCCTTTAAGTTCTTCTTTAGTGTAAAGCATACCTGTTGGGTTGCTTGGACTGCTAAACATGATAAGTTTAGTACGTGGAGTGATAGCTTCTTCCAATTGTTGAGGAGTAACCTTGAAGTCGTTCTCAATTTTAGTAGGAACGTATACACATTTACCTTCAGCAACTTTTACTATTTCTTTGTATGATACCCAGAAAGGAGTAGGAATAATAACTTCATCACCCGGATTGATAAGAGCCATTACTACTTGGTAGATGCTTTGTTTAGCACCTGTACTTACTACTATTTGTTCCGGTTTATATTCCAAACCATTGTCGCGAAGGAATTTTTTACTTATAGCTTCACGCAAATCAGCATATCCCGGTACCGGAGGATAGTGTGTAAAGTTTTCGTCGATAGCTTTTTTTGCAGCTTCTTTTACTGCTTCGGGAGTGTTGAAATCGGGTTCTCCAATACTCAAACTGATTACGTCTTTGCCTTGTGCTTTTAGTTCGCGGGCTATTTGCGTCATTGCCAAAGTCTCGCTTTCAGACATTTGCAATATTCTGTTAGATATAATTTCCATCTGTTGTTTATCTTTATTATTAATTTTATCGTTTGCAAAATTACATTTTTTTTTCCACATATACAACAATATTCCTCAATAATTTTCATTTTCATGAAATGTCGTGCCTACTAGCAATCCATCGTTCTATTTATATTTCCATTCAAGTAAAATATTGTTAGATTTTCCATCTATGACATCCGGCAAAGGCCTATTAAAAAAGGGGATAAATTATCTCACACACTTTCTGCTTACAAACATGCGGTTTAGGAATCGAAACTCCCATACTTAGGGGTCAAAACCATGGGAGTTTTGGGTCGTAAACCTCATGGTTACGACAGCCAGGTGTGGAGTTTTGTAAAACAAGCAAAAAGGATAGAGAACACAAAAAAACGTATTCCCTACCCTTTTATATATCAATTACCTTGCAACACAACCGAGTATAGAGCAAGAATGTCGGCTATTGTTTACTTTAAATCCACTCGTATCAAACCTCCGGGAGATTTCTTGTTCGATACATAAAGAAATACAGCTTTACCTTTGTCCATTATATTGGGGTTGCCAACTATAAGCATTTTCTTTTCGCCGGGCATAGTTTCTTTGGTTACATTTCCATCTTTGTCAAACCGCACCAATGTTATATTCGATGGGAAAGATCCTGTAACTGGATTTTGCTCATATCTATAATATTTAACTACAACATTTGCCATCGAAGTATTATCCGGCACATCTTTTTTATGAGTTTCTATCACAAACACCACTTCATCATTGTCAGTAATATAATGGGGAGTGTACCAAGAGTTTTCAAACATACCCGTAGCCATATTTCTTTTAAAACCATTGTTCCACAATATAGTGCCATCGGGTTTCAAACGCCAAAGCATCACTCCTCCCATATTTTTATATTTGCTGGTACCATACTGCGACTTTAACAATGTTTCGAAAGCCAAATTATATGCCACCACTGCACCACCATCCTTTGTATGCAATACATCCAAAGCCTGCAAGAAACATGCATCTTTATCATCACACTTACGCTTTGGATTAAGATTTTCAAATATTCTATAATCATCGGTAGTAAAAGCATATTTATTTATCTTGCCTATGGTTTGAGTTTTTATATTATAGGTAAACGTATATAACCCACTGTAGTACATCCTATCAACAATATGTCGCCTACTAGGTTCGGCTTGTATCAAGCCGTATAGTAGCAGTTCACCATTATTGTAATTTGCTATCTCTATATCCCCTATTTTCATGCCAGGTATTGTTTCGTCGAAATACACTTCATTATCGCCGGTTATCATCGAAAAACGAACAGTAGATGCACCTTTATCGTCCACCAAATAACCCACCGAAAATATTTCGCCATCATTGGAAAGGAACATCGAGGCAGCGGGAGCAAAATAATCTTTTTGCCACAACTCGTTCAATTCGTTGTCGAACAATACCATTTTGGATATTCTTATGGATTTGTCTTTGTCGTTGAAAATAGTTTTCATGGCAAAGAACAACGAGTCGTCGGGCGACTTACAGGTACGCAATACCGCTGTTTCCTTTCGGGAATAATCGTCATAAAAATATTGTTTTGAAGTACATTGCTTTGTCTTTTTATCTATCACATGGCAGTCGAGTGTAGCCAACCTTTGGTCGGCATGAACCATCGCAATCTTATTTGCCGACACAAACGACTCTGTAGCTATTTTCCTTGTTTTGTCGTCAATATTGGTTTTATCCACAATCTTCAGATTCTTATCGTATGTATAAAGCACCGTACCCTTGTAGTTATCTTTCTTGTTGTACGAATATCCTACAAGTACATAATAATTATTTTCGTCCATACCCAACAGCGAACTTTCGTAGCGTATATATTCGTCTTTGTCGCCAAGTTCCAGTTTTTGAGCCTTGACAATACTGCCAACCAACAGCATAACAGCTACTGCCATAAATAACTTCTTCATATATATTCCTTTCTTATTAATTATTCAGTTTGAAAATCATACCCTATACCAAAGGTAAGAAACGATGATGTAAGTTTCAATCCTTCGCCAGCCGATAAGCCATAGTAGGCATCCAGCAAGTTTTTATCCAAGCCATAACCTGCCGATACAAATAGATTGTCCAATAGATAGAACGACACTTTGGCTTGTGCCACCAACGCAAGCTGAATATGCTCGACCCTTTCGGTAGTCATACCGGCATAGCTCATTGGCACATCGCCCAATGGTATTTTTCCAACAAATCCTGCTCCTAGTCCTATATTAAGCCTTTTGTCCAATAGGTTTAATACTGCCATCATCGACGGCCCTACAGCTATATTGGTTGTTTCCCAATTATATTCAAAGTTTCTTTCCACAGCAGGACTCAAATACGACTTAGTTCCAATCACCTTATAGCTCGTTTTTTCGTAGCCAATCTTAAACTCGCCACGCAACGTAAAATTATCGGACGATGTAAAAGCACCATCAAATACAAGCATATACCTTTGCAATGGCTGCACTTGGGCATCAGTAACATCGAGAGTATAGTAGCCCAACTGATCAAAATCACTACTATAATAGCTATCAGCAACCGACATAGAGCCACCCAAACCATAGTTAGCCTCCAACGATATACGTATGGGAAAAGAGTTGAAGCTACTGTGTCCATACTGCGAATAAGCTGCTTTTGAAAATAGTATCACCAGTAGTACTAATAATAATCTTCTCATAATCCTTGAATTTCTATCCTATAAAACAAATCAGTTATTATCTATTTATTAATATGATATCCAACCCCAAATCCTATATAAGTAGTATTTGATCTTATACCGGTAACAGTGCTCAACCCAATATATGGCGATGAAATTCCAATTTCCATACCCCCGAATACCGACACATAAACATCACCAAAATAATATATAACTCTTGCTTCGGGATTTACTCCGAAATCCATCATATCAGGAAACGGTGTATCAAGTCCAAACATCGAAACACCCAAAGGAAATTTAGCCAACAATCCGGCACCTGCACTAATACGCAAATTATTATCCAATAGCAACAGTTCTGCAAAAACAGAGATATTGGAATATACTTTAGAACCATCGCAAATGTAGGTATAACCATTTGGCACTCCATCCATGTCGCCTACAAACTTGTAGTTCATTTTCTGATAACCAAGTTTCAACCTATATTCTAATGAAAAAATATCTTTAGCTACCTTAGCTTCGCCGGAGACACTCATATATACAATAGGACTGAAACCATTGGAAAATTCGGTTGGTTCAATATAATGCAACCCATAGTATGGTGATTCACCAGGTATCAACTCCGATTGGAGTGCCGACATCAATCCCACTTCATAACGAACCGATTGAATAAATCCTACATCTATTGTATATCCACCATATTGCGAATACGCTTTTCCTCCAAATAATGATACAAATATCATTGTCAATAAAATCAGTTTTTTCATAATATTTTTTATTTATTAATTATTATTCATTTTAAAACACTAGCCAGCTAATACTCAATCCCAAGTTGAGATACAGCCCCACAATATCATCACATCCCTCTATATCTTTGAATGGAAAAGAAATTCCGTAAAACAAATCCATCTGAATATTGTCCCAAAATATATATGTACGTCCAAGTGTAAAAGCCGGGGCGAAACTTATTTTACCCAAATCCTTATCATTCTCAGATTGTATAGCTTTGGTAGTAAAGTCACCATCCAACATACGTCCCTGAAGAGACAATTGTAAATAAGGCCCTAAAGGAGCAGTAGCCGACTTCGTATATGTCCGCACCCCAAGCTCGAAGTTGTTGATAACGCTGCTGTTCCAAGCATAGCGTTTCATTGCGCCCACTAGTGAGATTTTCCGTCCAACCACACCTTCTACTCTCACACCGTATTCCAAGCCTACAGTATAATCTATTTCATAATCATTGATATTTGCCGACAAAAATCCTGAACCCGATACACCCAGAAGCAAATGCTTGCCCATATATCCCGGATTGGCACTACCGGCAATACTGCTGTAGAAACTTTGCTTTAGGAAAGCCTTTTCGTCGTTACGCTGCACCTCCAGTACCTTACTTTCGTTGATTTTTCCACTTCTATCCACTTCTACGTATGCAGTGGTAGTACCACAACGCTCGGCAATAGCCGAATAAAAAAGATACGGTGTAGGTATAACACGCCCACCAAAACCACGCCATGCAGTGGTTGACACCCCGGCTATGGCTACATTATTCACATTATAGGCTTCGAATATCTTATCGGCTTCGGGTTGCGACATCAGTTGCATATCTACATCATCTATCTCACTCATCCATTCGTTCAATACCATATATTGGTTATAAAAAGAATCGGATGTTTGCTTTCGCAATAAGTTATCGCTATATTCCGTTGCAGTCCTACCGGCACGGCCAAAAGCTTCGGCTACTATGGCCGAGAGGTCTTCTTCATTACGTTCGGACGATTTTATATCCAGCTCCCCCCTATTGTTATAGCATCTATAGGAAGGGCTAAGCACTAATACATTGCCATCGGGATAGAGTTCGAACACAGTATCTTTTAAACATTGGATAAACATTTCGGCAAATCCCTCGTCGGCAATAAGTAAGTCGGTAAAAGCATACTTACGCATATCAGCCACCTTAGCAGCAGTTTGCCCACCCTTTTTCAACCGCTCGTATTTGCTTATAGGTTTCTTTTCGCTATCATTCTGCTGCCCGGTTTCGGGTGTTTTGCTTGAGAAGTACGAGAGACCCAAGCTGTTATCTTTGGCCAACGTTTGCACAGCAGCAACAGTTATCTTGTTCAAATGTTTCGAAGGGCCATATTTCTGCCTATGTTTATACAGTTCCCTTACAGCAAGCACATTGATATCGGCACTCTTCATCTTACCAAAACAATGATATAGCTGCTGTATCTCTCCGCTCGCATCGTTGTAGTTGCCTATCATATCGTTGGTATTGGTTGCTGTCTTGTATTTTGCCATTGCGTATAGGCTGTAGGCCATAGCTTTGGATAGGAAAGTATTGTCGGGATATTGCTTCAGCAGGCACCAGCTGTCGTAGAACGCCCTTATATACGCACCGGTTATCACTAGCTGACGAATGGTTTCCATCTGTGCCAAATAGCGTATCTGTGCAAAGTCCTGCTCGTTTACACACAGCTGTTTCTCACCTCTTTCGGGCTGTGAAGCTGTAATTCTACATGCCAAACTTCTTCGCTTACCTATGTTGGGATGTGTACTAGCCGAGTCGGGTTTATCTTCGTCCATATCCAATGCCGTAACCGTTTTCAGCCAAACGTCAGCCGGCAACTTGTAGTATTGGCTGTTGAAATAAGATGTATCGAAAGGAATATTTTGAGCCGCATAGTCCGACCGTAGCAGTATATCCATCACCCCGTCGGCCACCTTATTGTAATAGTTGCTTGGCAAATAGTATAGTACCAGCCCCAAACTATCGGCCTCCATCTCCATTCGGTGGCTACGATTGTGCTTGTTTATTATCTTGTCCAGGTCGGCATTTCGCCTACGGCCTTCTTCGGTTTTGGCACTTATGCTTTCCCAAGTGTGGTTATTTACATAGTGTACAATCTCGTGGCTGAGTATATAAGCCATCTGAGCCTCGTTTTGCAGACGTGCCACCAAGCCGGTACTTACAAATATCATACCTTGTCCGGTAGCAAAAGCATTAACGGCAGTACTTTTATAGGTATAAAACCTCAGGTCGTTACGCAGTTTGGGATTGTTTTTCAGCAAGGTGTCGGCCACTTGGTTTATCCACAGCGTTATTGGGTCGCCATATAGTATGCGTCCGCCCTGCACCATCTTGGTTATAGCATAGCTGCATTCCAACACCCCTTTGCTCCGGCGGCTCTTACGCTTGTCGGTATATTGCTCCATACGGCTACGGTCCTCGTCGTAAAGTTCTTTCACCGTCTTACGCATATCCTCCGGAATATTGCCACGGCTGTAGAGGCCTTCGTAAGCTGTATAATTATAACTTTGTGCAAACGACGAGGAAAAGTCAAGCACTACCATCAACAACAAGCCTACAACCTTGGGATAAATACAAGCAGTAATGTACCGCATACAGTTCTCCTTCCTTTATACATTAAAGCAAATTGGCATACAAGTCTTACCACATGTATGCCAATCATTTATTGCATTTTTATAATATATAACCAAATCCTATACTCAATACAAACGGAACATTCTTGGTATAATTCCTATAATCCGGAACATCCAAGAATTCAGCAAAAAGATTGTTAGTAGCACCAACTGTTGTCAACAGGTCAAACCCAAGCGTTCCACTAAAGTAAAAGTTATCCATTTTATAGGTAGCCTTCAGTTGCGGCCCTCCGAAAAGTGAAAAATCATAAAATATATCCTTCAGATTGATAGGTGCTGAAAAAAAGATACCGGCCGATGCTTCCAACTCATCATTCATAAGATGAAGTTTAAGCATAATCTCGCCTTGAATCAGAGCATACAAATCTTCAAATTCTGCAACAAATGGAGTGCTAATACCAGATGAACCCAAAACCATTGATGGGTCTTCCCATTCCTCGCCCTGCAACGTAAACGAACGCTTGTAAAGTCCTAGCTTTACCATGTGTTCGGTAGATACATATTGGCTGTTCCAATCGCGTGTATAACCATAAGAGAAATAAACACCGGGATTAAAAATACCACCATCAACCTCGTTGAGACGTGCATAATTGCCATAGTCTTCTTCTATAATTTCGTCGTTAATAGAGTAAAAATTAAATGAATTTAAAAAACCAATCTCCATCCTCTTGTCTATGATTGGAATAATTCGAATTGTGTACTGTGCATAAGTCGCTGTTAGCATAGTTAACAATACTGCCGATAAGATAAACTTTTTCATTGTTATTATGTTTTAGTTAGACATTTAAATTAATTATTCTTTCAAGTTTTATATTCTGTTTTTAGTTTACATTCTGTCTCACTACACTTTTCTACCGCCAAAGTCTAATCTTCGTTGCGCTACATAATCCCCTTCTACTTAAAATATTTTACCTTTCAAATCGGCGACAAAGTTACGCATATTTCCTCAACCGACCAAACATTTTCCAAAATATTTTTACAAATAATTCATAACAGCACTGCTAGCCACATATATACATACATACATATCCCTCTCCAAGGCTTGTTTTTTTAACAGCAATAGTGCAATTTTGCAAGGCATAGTGGGCAAAATCATATTCCTATCACAAGCCCACAATCCATCAAATATACGACACAAACAAAACAGCCATCACCCAATGTTAAACTAATAATTAATTTATATTAGATTAACCACTCCTCATTTAACCTGGAGAATCGAATATTTACCACCGGTAAACTTATTTGTCAAAAATATCACATTCTCGCAAGGTTATCAAGATAAAGAGCTGATTATCAAGAATAGCTATTTTTACAATAAATCATTAGAACATCTGTTTTGGCAGGCCGGTATAGGCAAATTCATTTATGGATGGGGGTAAATTCATTTACCGGTGGGGTGTTTTTAATTTGTAGGCGGGATATATTCAACTCCATCGGGAGAGAAATAGACTTGTATCACGAGGCATTTTTAGCCGTATCGGGATGTATTTTCCAGCCAATTCGGGAACGTATTTAACACTATCAATTTCTGTTTAACATTACATATCAACAAAGTTTCCACCCCAACCATACATCTATCTTCCCCCCCTCCCACTACCCATTTATACACCCACTGGCAAATAAGACTTGCACTCTTCATAAAAAATTAGTACCTTTGTAGATTCGTAATTATTATAGAGCAATGCCATTTATAGCTGATTTGCAGAAATATAAAAGCCTATCCATTGTAGGCATGGACAAAAACACCGGCAAAACTGTGTGTTTAAACTATGTATTGGGCCGCCTTAGAGAACAGGGAATAAGTACGGCCGTAACCTCCATAGGCATTGACGGCGAGAGGATAGACCAAGTGTTTGGCAGCCACAAACCCGAGATAACACTATACGAAGGCATGCAATTCATAACATCGGAAAAGCACTACAATATACGCCAACTGCTTTCGAAGGTTACAAACGTGGACAGCGAAAGCACATCGCTTGGCCGCCTTATAACAGCCGAAGTGCTTTGCAGCGGCAAAGTGTTGCTGTCCGGTGCCGGCACCACCGAAAAACTACGCCGACAGATAGAGCTCTTCAAAGCAACGGGGGTGGATATTACCATTATAGATGGAGCTTTGAGCCGCCTAAGCCTTGCATCGCCATCGGTAACCGACGCTATGATACTGTGCACCGGGGCAGCAGTATCGCCCAACCTACGCCAACTGATACAAAAAACCCGATTTACATTCGAGCTTATAAACCTACCGGAAATTGCCGATAAGGAACTGCAAACCAAACTATCGGCACACACTTCGGGACTATGGGCTGTGGACAACGAGGGCGTGGTGCACGACCTGGAAATACCATCGGTATTCCTACTCGAGAAAAGCACACAGGATATTTTCCACTACGGCAACACCCTTTACATAGCGGGTGCAGCTAGCGATAAGCTACTCAAATACCTAAGCACCAAAAAGAACATTGCCGAGCAAACACTTATAGTTCGCGACTTCACCAAGCTGTTTGTAACCCCCGAAGTATATACAGCCTACACCAAGAAAGGCGGAAAAATACAAGTGCTACAACAATCGAAACTTGTGGCCGTATGCCTAAACCCCACATCGCCACAGGGCTATACCATAGATTCGGCCGAGGCATGCTTGCGACTGTCCGAAGCCCTAGGTGTGCCCACATGGGATGTATGTAAAATAAAACAATAAGCATTCACACATATAATTATATATTGTTGAAACAAAATAAAGGAACAGAATTATGCTACTGAAAGATGTATTGACCATAGAAAGCGGATTGAAATATTGTATCGACGACCTAAACATCCAATCCGGTGTGGGACGCAACTACTTGATGAACCTGCGTTGGAAAACCACTCCACAGGATTTGGAATGGGAATGGACATTTGTGGAAGAGATACTGAAACAAATGCAAAACAACGAAACCGCCAAACTTGTGGGCAACATACAGCAC
>JAGCLZ010000076.1 GCA_017646685.1 Bacteroidales bacterium
GCAGTCGAAAAATTGGTTCGTGCCACTATAGTGCCCTTCTCGTTCACCAACCCTATGTCGGTATTGGTACCACCCACATCGATACCAATCGAATATTGTTCTTTCATTTTACGTCGTTTTAAGTTTCAAATATTGTTGTGCAAAGGTACATATTTTCCTTCAATCGAACAAATTTTTTATTTCGATGCACTATGTTGTGCGGTTATTATGTTGAAATAGAAATATTTTCCGCTATTAGATAAAGCCTCTCGAGGAAAATAAAAATGCCTCGGGAGGGATATTTATCGGCCTCGTGATGTAGCTTCAACTACATCACGAGGAAAATACAATTACATCACGAGGAAATTTTGGCCCTAAAACTACCATCATTTTTTCTTTCCAAACGGCACTTTCGTCATGGTATACTGTCAATCCATTTATACCCTATCATCAGCACGCTGATGGTATATCATCAATTTGCCACGTTGTATAAGATGCAATTTGACGTAAAGGAAAGGGATGAAAAACTTTTTTTTGGAATAAAATTTAAGGGCAAAGGCTTGGCATTCGCAAAAAAAGTTGTATCTTTGTGCCATATTTATAAACGTAAAAACTCCGAAATAATGAACAGAAAACTATTGTTAATAAGCAATTCGACCAATAGAGGCGAAGCATATTTGGATTGGCCAAAAAGTCAAATCAGCGAATTTCTTACACGTCATGGCGTTAAAAAAGTTCTATTTGTACCTTTTGCCGGTGTAAGCCTCAGCCCCGATGGATTGGAAGCATCCTACAATGCATATGAAGCCAAAGTTAAAGCCGTATTCAACGCATTGGGATTTGAGCTTAGCAGCATACACCACGAAGCCGACCCTGTGGCAGCAGTAGAAGCCGCCGAATGTGTGGCAGTAGGTGGCGGAAATACTTTTCATTTGGTAAAAGAGCTTCACCGTCAAAAACTTATGGATGCTATAAGCAAACGTGCTATGGCCGGTATGCCCTACATGGGATGGAGTGCAGGTAGCAATGTGGCCGGTCCGACATTGTGCACCACCAACGATATGCCTATAGTAGAACCCGAAAGTTTCCGCTGTATGAATTTGGTGCCTTTCCAAATTAACCCTCATTATACCGACTTTTTCGATCCCAAACATGGTGGCGAAACTCGCGACGACCGTTTGAAAGAATACATTATGGTGAACCCCAATATGTACGTTGCCGGTATAAGAGAAGCTACTTCGCTATTGCTTGAAAACGGAAAACTATCTCTGATAGGCCGCCCGAACAAAATGAAAGTATTCAAAGAAAAAATTGAAAACACCAAGGAATACGACCTTGGCGAAGATATCAACTTCTTGATGAAATAAAATTTGTTATTGTTTGAATATCTGAAAAGATAAAGACAGCACAATTTGTGCTGTCTTTTTTGTATATTTTGTGGTCGAAATTTGGTAAAAAATGCTTGTGTGATAAAAAAAACAAGGCAAAAACCCATTGTTTTCTCAAAAATAGAGCAAAAATAAATGCGCAGAATAACAGACTATTGCATAAAAGGAGATAAAAAAAGATGAAATAAATTTTTGCAATTGAAAAATAAGTTGTACTTTTGCACCCCGAAAACGGAGAGATGCCGGAGTGGTCGAACGGGGCGGTCTCGAAAACCGTTGACCGCATTTGCGGTCCAAGGGTTCGAATCCCTTTCTCTCCGCCATGTAAAAGGACACAAGTGCTTGTGTCCTTTTTTTTGTATTTGAGGATGAAATATTGTCTATAAATCTTAAATATTTATAAGATACGGGTTTGATATAAGAAAAAAACGTATCTTTGCACTTCTAATTGTTAATGTGGTAAAATCTTATTTAGATGAATAATAGATATATATATAGTATTTTAGCATCGCTGATATTAGTATTATCAGTCGGAACATTAAAGGCACAAGACGATAGCAACCGTGGTTGTCCGGGTATTGATGCCGGTCCGGATACCGTTGTAAATTGTATTAACACAAGTGTAACTTTGAAAGCATCGGTGTTTGCAACTTCTAGAACCGTAACACAATATTCGGTGAAGGAAATACCCTGTACACCTCCATACCCTTATACCTCCGGCGACCCTATATTTGTTGGGCAAGATGACGTTTGGAGTACTGCTATATCTCTGCCATTCGGTTTTTGTTTTTTTGGAACAACGTATAACACTGTTTATGCCGGAGCCAATGGCGTTATAACATTTACAGCACCAACAAGTACAAACTGCCCATACGCATTCAGTACAACTATTCCAAATACAGGATTTCCGATATTAAATGCTGTATTTGGTGTGTATCAAGACATTCATCCCGGTATAGGTGGACAACAATATATGCATAGCGGAGTATTGGGTGAATGGCCATGCCGAATGTATGTAATCAGTTGGAATCAAGTGCCGTTGTATCAATGTACATCGCTTACAGGAAATACTTATCAAATAGTATTATATGAAGGAACAAATATTATAGACGTTTATGTGGGACAACGCAGTGTATGTTCGACATTTAATGGCGGTAATGGATTGATTGGTATTATGAATGCCAACGGAACACAAGCTGTAACGCCCCC
>JAGCLZ010000077.1 GCA_017646685.1 Bacteroidales bacterium
AAAACATAGCAGAAAGCTGCACAGCATTGTGCATATCTATATAAGGGTTATATGATAAATTTTCTGCCATAACGTTGGGTTGTTTTTGAGCCACAAAAGTAATAATTATTTCTAATATACAAAAGAAAAAATGTAACTTTGTTCACTAAAAGATAATGTTTAACAATGCTAAAGTATTACAAATATGAAAGTTATAATCAAAACAAATTTTCCTTTCGATGTGCAAAACATAGGTTTTTCATCGCATGGCGAGTTGGTAATAAACCTGTCATCAGACAATGAAAACCCTAAAAACAGCTATGTTTACGAAGCAGAATTTGGCGAAAGCTGTGCTACCACACGTCCTTTAGTTACTCTTTTGGAACAGATATCGAACTACATTACTAAAGCCAATATAAAAGAAAAAACCAAATCGTCGTACCACCTTATGATGAAACACCTGGAAAACTATGGCGACTGTAATCTGGAAGATATTACTACGGAATATATCCAAAACTTCATAACCTATCTTGAAAAGCAAGGCTTGCAACGAGGCACAGTGCGGCTATACTTCCAAAAGTTGGCATGTGTTTTGAACGATGCCTATAAAAACGAGCTTTTTGACGAGCGCATCCTCCGCCGTGTTAAGCGACCCAAACGCGAGCAAAGCAAGAAGTCGTTCCTTACCGAACGAGAGCTGAAGCGGTTGTTTTCAACTGCCATGCCCGAAAAATACGACAATATGAAGAATATGTTTCTCTTTTCGTGTAGTACAGGATTGCGATTCAGCGATGTGGCAAACCTGCAATGGAAAAATGTAAAAACCCACAACAAACATCTATTTTTGGAGTATCATCAACAAAAGACCAATACCAACGATTTTATTTATACCCTATCATCAATCTCTTTGCAATAGGGTTTCAACGACACGACGGTATACCATCAATTTCCGGCCGATATACCACCTCAAAATTCCATCGTGATGTAGATAAATTTTCCTCCCGATGCAGGTGAAACGCCCACGCGAGGCAGATAAATTTTCCTCGTGATGGAAAATTTATTCACTTCTCTGTTGTATTTTAACAGACATATCAAAATAATTCCGTAACTTTGCACATCAAAAACGAGTAACAATTATGTACCAAACAAGCACAAATATAACCCCAAAATATAGGCAAGAAACACGCTATAACTACATAAAAAATAGTGGTTTTGAGCGTTATCCGGGTTCGCTTCATTCTCCGCTTTTGTATTATCACTACGTTAGCACTTCGTTAACCATGCAAATTCCTGCGGAAACGCTATCGCAAACTCACAGGGTTTGCTTCATCAGGAAAGAAAGGGATTCAGAGACAGGCTTTTCCTACTTCGGAGCGAGGTATTACGATTCGGATATTTTGACGGGTTGGCTTAGTGTGGATCCGCTTGCGGATAAGTATCCGGGGCTGTCTCCGTATGCTTATTGTGGTTGGAATCCGGTTCGGTTGGTGGACCCGGATGGGGAGAAACCTCGGAAGCCTTATTTTATCCGTGTAGCAACATCAAAAAATGTATACAATGCTATTGGTTATAAATTAAGACATGGAGGAAAACTTGATGTATGGGAACATAATTCCGGATCAATCCTTGCGTCTGTTCAATCTAGTAATGTCAATGTTGATGGGTTTCCTGTCATACAAGCAAAAATGTTTATGCCTGACGGTTATTTACCTTATGGTGAAATTAAGGAAACAACAGACTTTTTTGTAAATGCAGAAATATGGATGGATGAACCGACAACAGACTTTGATGATTTCACTATTAAAACTACTGTCAAAATGTTATACTCTACAATTAACGATCCCTTTATACTTTTCACAGGGCAAACATTAGCCGGAACAGAGGTAACACAGTCAGAAAGGGAAGATGCATTTGCTGGTTTTGCATCATCGATATTTGGTGGTATAACGAAAGGAATGGGATTAATAAGGACTAGCGGAAAAACAGGACTTGACAAATATAATGATTTTGTAAAAAAAATGGGCAACTACCAAGGACGGTCTAAAAAAGAAATGGGTATATTATATCAAAAAAATAAAGAGCTAAATAAAGCAGTTTCTACAAATAAGAGCATGGACAAATGTTTATCAATAGGTTCTCAATTTAAAGAGGAGGATTAAATGGCAGGATATCATATAGCATATACTATTGGAGCATTTATAAGGTGGGTGTTTCGTGGATGTAAGACCAATTTTCAAGACGAATTAGATTGTAAAGATGGTTGGTTCCCTTTTTTAGGGGAATATGAAAATGCTTTGTTAGCATTTTGCTTATCTCTTATTATTGGGGCAATAGGTAGTGGATATTATCTTATTATTATCGAAAAGGTTTGCAATGTTATTAAGAGTATTTTTTAATTTTGCAGTTGATAAAACTTCGTACAAAACTAGTCTATATCAAAATAATTCCGTAATCTTACAGAGTAAAAATAATTAGAAATAAATTGTTGAAAGCATAAATATATACACAACGATGAATGAAGCAATAACAACTCTTTCGAAAAAGAAAACTCAACTTCTTTTATTGGAAATGGATTATCTGTTTCCTAACAATAGGGATAATATTCGCAGGGATTGTAACAAACGTTCCGGCCTTGTTTTGCGAGCCTAAGAGGGTAAACTCGAGGATAGCGACATACTTAGAGATGATATTGCTACACTGCTATATGCTAAAATAGTGAGTGAATACCAAAAGCGTATGCTACACAGTAATGTGAAAATCCGAAACGAAGCCCGGCGAAGGCATGTTACTTTCTTAACCAATATGTTGGAGATATTTACCCTGTCCCATTCCGATGTATTTAAACTTTTCAAAAAAATGCTGTGAGTGATGATTGGGGCTTCGCTTACGCTTCGCAGACTTTTTAGGGACAACAGTCAACGGACAACAGACAACGGAAGACTGCCGCACGACTCGTTGTCTCGTTGACTCGTAGTCTTGTAGTCTCTGAAAAACTTACGGCGGACCGATATATCGGAATATTATTTCTACCTGTTCCTTGGTTAGGTATTGATCGGAAAGGCTATAATTTGCGGCATATAACTCTTCCATAAGTTTTGAATTACGCATTATCCAACGTAT
>JAGCLZ010000078.1 GCA_017646685.1 Bacteroidales bacterium
CGCATGGTGATATACACCGAATCGGCTGTCAAATCTTTAAACTCGTAAGTAACGCTACGTTCTGTGGACTTGTTGCCATCGTGGAAATTCCATTCGGTCCAGGTGCTTCCTTCTGATATATCTGTAAAGGTTACAAATGGGTCTTCCGAATCAACAAAACTTGGACTGTAATCTATTTCCGGTATTGGGAACGGATATACTGTTACTGTCTTGGTCAATGGTGTTGACCTGCAGCCATTCTGTCCTTTTCCTACCATTGTGTATGTTGTAGTCTCTTTGGGCCATACTTCTATACGGGAACTGTCTTCTTGGCCTTCCAAACTTGGATCGTGGGGGTTGGAAGTCCACTCGTAATAAACGGCATCACTACCGGTAAGTATAACACTTTCGTCCGCACAGATCTTGGTCTTATTGCTTGTCATTCTCGGAACCATCAAGTGGATACCAAAACTGCCCCATGCTTCACATCCATTAGGAGTGGTTACCTTTACATAATAGGTCTCATCTTGTGTTGGACTTCTACGCAACTGTGAGCCGGTTTGGAACGGAGAGGTAAGTGTTGTATCCAAATACCATCCAAACGTACAGTTGGCTATATCGGCATCAACATTTACAACGGCTTCCGAACCATTACACACTATTGTATCACCGTCTACCAACAAACTGGGGAAATCTTCTACATATATCATCTTTTGTACTACGGTGTCGCAACCTTCCAAGTTCTCTGCTCGTAGTTCTACTATGGATGTATCGCGGAATGTATGCATCATCTCTACATCGTTGGGATATTCTGCCATAACATCACCGGTTGCATAATCTATTACTCTCCAATGATAGTTGCGCAACTCTATATCGGTACCCGACATAAAGCGCAAACGTTCGCCTCGACAGATGGCTGTATCGGTAGTAGCAATATTCAACGGAGGACGACGACGTGCTGTAACGGTACGTTCGCCTTCGGCATAACATGTTTGGTTGGCAGCATAGGTGGTAAGTGTGATATTATAATCACCGGCTTCGGCATAGCGGTGCGATGCTGTTCCTCCATATTGCAATGGCGAACCATCACCAAAATTCCATACCGACAAAGTGGTATCTACAGCATCTGTAGGATCTTCTACACTAAAACATTGACTACGATCGGTTACTATGATAGTACCATCGCACATGCTCGTATCGTCAATAGCAATATATGGTTTTTTGTTTTTTACTGTTGTTTGCAGATATGAAGTAATAGGTTTTGTAGGGTCAAGACAAGATGTCATTACACATTTAAAGTCATTCTCCGAAGCCTGAACACCTGTATACGGATCTATAGGGAAGTCTGTACTTTGTACAGCCAATACAGAATCTGTAGCACCCAATATATTCTCCCAAGCACCGGCAAGATTTTTACGTTGCCATTGATAGGAATCCAATCCTTTGGGAGCATGTATACGTGTAACTTCGGTAGAAGCACCTGCTGCACATCCACCACCGGTAAGTTGCATAGGCTGACAGTCGCCGGCAATATAGCAATAGCCATAGTGGGCAGAGTATGAACAGTCTCCTACATACATTTCGATACGCACCGTTTCATACAAATAGTTATTCAAGTTAATAGCAGCTTGAGCCCATGGTTTATAAACAGCTTGTCCCTGCAATGTCCAGACACCTAAATTGGAAGCACTGGTAGGGCTTTGAACAATATAGCACAATGTATCTGATATATTGGCAAACACGCCTGGCGATGTTTGGCGTTTTACCCTTATTATAAATTCGGGATTAGCTTCTGTACCATGTAGTGCATTGTACAATACAATGGCATAATTAATGAATATCAACGCATTTTGAGGCGTTACTTGGAATGTGTAATACAAAGCTTCAGCTTCGGCACCGCCATAGCAGTTACCCAAGCGTATAGATTTTATAAAATTTCCCCCCGGTGGAAGATAAGGAAGTTGATTGTTGGTATGTGGGTCGTTACCTGCCGACTTTATGACAAATCTATTTGCTTCGTTATTTCCAGCTTGGCAATACGAATTATTTGAATTCGAACTTACAACAGTAGGCATCTGTACATTGTTGTAATTGGCATTCATTACCATATACTGTTGCTGATAAGTGCTTGTACCGTCAGGTCTGGAACCGGTAGCACCAGAATAATTGGCATTAATGGTGAAATTCAGAGGATCTTTCAATCCCGGACATGCACTATTCTGTGCAAATGCTGATAAACTAACAGCAAAAACCATTATAGCCACTACCATCAAATTTCTTCTCATTTCGTAATCTATTGTTTTAATTATATTTCAGTTCAATCTAATTATTTCTTTTTATTTCTTTAATTTTCTCCAGCATTTATCAAGACACAACAATACGTTATATGATTCATAAAAGAAATATATAGTCGACAAAAAAATCGTTAATTATATATATATTTACTCTATACTATGATAAACATTCATTTTTGTAAATATATCCCATATCACTATCCCTGTGGCTATTGAAACATTCAGCGAATGCTTAGTTCCATATTGCGGAATTTCTATACATCCATCGGAAGCATGTATAGCCTCGTCTTCTACCCCATCTACCTCATTGCCTACCACCACTGCTATCTTGTCATTTTCTTTTACTTCAAAGTTTTGCAGCATCATACTCTCATCGGTCTGCTCTACAGCATACACCTTATAGCCGTTGGCTTTAAGTGTATTTATACAATCAATGGTATTCTCGTAATACTCCCAATCCACCGAGTTTTCGGCACCAAGGGCTGTTTTATGTATATCACGATGCGGTGGTGTAGCTGTAATGCCACACAGCATTATTTTTGCCACACGAAAAGCATCGGCAGTACGAAACACTGATCCTATATTATTCAGACTGCGAATATTATCCAATATCACAACCAAAGGCATCTTTTCCAACACCTTGAAATCTTCAACACTTATACGACATAATTCGTCCATCGACAATTTCTTCATCTCAATATCATATTATTATTCGCAACTTGCCTATAACGTCTTTTTATTTTTTTTATTTTGCCACCGCTTTATTAATATCTATATTTTTTACGAAATAAGTCCATTTATGTTTCAAAATTACATCACGATGTAGTTCAATTTTCCTCGCGATCTAATTTTATCTCCCTCGCGATCTAGATAAATCTACATCTCGAGGTATTTTCAACCGCATCCGAAACATATTTCCGATACTTCATTAGCGAAACGTTTCTGCAACGGAAATAATTATTTTTCCAAAAGAGAGGATTATTTGCAAATTATATCGTATTTTTGCAACAGAATGCAGATATTACATAATGGTATTTATCACATAAAATCATTAGTTTACAAAATATTCTGCGCTCGGAATAAGATATATTAAAAACACGAAAACGGTATTGGTATCAACCAATATCACATTTCTATATACAATAAAATAATGGAAGATAAGAAACTACATAGCAACTTTGACTACGAATCGGCACTAAACGTGCAAAAAGGCATAGAGCAACCCGACATTGTAAACAACAGTTACCTTGCACGAATGAAGTCGCTGAGAAAGCCCGAACCTACAGTGGAAGAACTTGTAGCAGGCATACTGGAAGGCAATCGCACCTTGCTTAGCCGCGCCATCACCTTGGTGGAAAGCACCTTGCCGGCACATCAGGACAAGGCTCAAGCCATAATAGAACGTTGTCTGCCCTACTCGGGCAAATCCATACGCTTGGGAATAACCGGCGTACCGGGTGCAGGTAAAAGCACAACTATCGAAGCATTGGGAACAATGCTTACATCGCACAATCACAAAGTGGCAGTATTGGCAATAGACCCTAGTAGCGAACGCTCGGGTGGAAGTATATTGGGCGACAAAACACGTATGGAAGCACTATCTACCGACCCCAATGCATTTATACGCCCTTCCCCAAGTGCAGGATCATTAGGAGGTGTGGCACGCAAAACACGCGAGATAATAATACTTTGCGAAGCTGCAGGTTTCGATGTTATTATTGTTGAAACCGTTGGTGTAGGACAATCGGAAGTGGCAGCACACTCGATGGTAGACTTCTTCCTACTGCTACAACTTGCCAATACCGGCGACGAACTACAAGGTATAAAGCGTGGTATAATGGAGATGGCCGACATGATAACCATCAACAAATCGGATATCGACAAAACAAAATCGGAACTTGCCGCCACTCAATACCGCAACGCTCTACACCTATTCCCTATGCCCGAATCGGGTTGGTTGCCTAAAGTAATGCTCAGCTCGGCCTACTCGGGAATGGGCATCGAAGAACTTTGGAACAACGTAATGGACTATGTGGCCTTTACAAAAAGCAACGGTTTCTTCTACCAAAAACGCCAAAAACAAAACATTCGAATACTATACGAAACCATCGAAGCATCACTGAAAGAGCGTTTTTATAATGAAGGTATTATAGAAAAGGAATTGGCAGTAGCAAAAGAAAATATACTTACCGACAAAGTAAGTGGCTACAAGGCTGCCGAACATTTGATAGACCTTTACTTCGACAACATATCGAAAAACAAATAATCCATTCAACAGATGTAAGCAAAACATGAAAATTGATTTGAACAAACTGATAATAATTGGCGATAGGGTATTGATACAACCCATAGAAGGTGCCGATAAAACCAAAAGCGGACTCTACCTTCCAGCCGGATACAAAGATAAAGAAGAGATACAAAAGGGATATATTCTTAAATGTGGTCCCGGATATGCTTTACCTTCAATGGAAGATAGCGAAGCATGGAACCCCAAGAAAAACAATACCAACTATCTACCCCTTCAGGTAAAACCCGGCGACTTGGCAATATTCCTACAAAAAGGTGCTACAGAGGTAAAGTACAACGGCGAAAAATACTACATAGTTCCGCAAAATGCAATACTGCTGGTAGAACGCGACGACTTTGAATAACAGAGACAAAATAATCCCATCCTATAACAGCAACTTCTAAAAATCGTATAGCTTAACAAGTTATAGAAACAAACTATTAGCAAACGATTTTTAGAAGTTATTTTATATATGTTTCAACAACAATGGATATATGTTATAAAAACAAAGAGTTGGCTTCGCACAAGCGAAACCAACTCTTCTCGGTATTTAATGTATATATTATCTTAGTTATTATATTCAGCAATAATATCTTTTACATTATCGGGAGTAAGACGGCCATATACCTTGTCGCCAACCATTACTACGGGAGCCAAACCGCAAGCACCTACGCAACGCAAACAGTTCAAAGAGAATTTTCCATCTTTGGTAGTTTCGCCAACGTTGATGTTCAACTGACGTTTGAATTCGTCCAATACCTTTTCGGCGCCACGTACATAGCAAGCAGTACCCAAGCATATTGATATTGGATGCTCGCCCTTTGGTTGCATAGTGAAGAAGGAATAAAACGATACTATACCATATACTTGAGCAACAGGCATATTAAGTTCCATTGCAACAACTTCTTGTACTTCGGCTGGCAGGTAACCAAAAGCACCTTGCACTTGGTGAAGCACGTTAATAACTTCGCCCGATTTATTATCGAAGGATTTACAAATATCCTTTATAGTCTTTATTTTGCTTTCTGACAATTTTATTGTAGCCATAATAAATTCCTTTCTGTGTTTTATTCTTTTTCGACTTTTTTCGATCTGTCGAAATAATGAGTGTGTAACAATTCATGAGACTTGTGTCCGCAAGGTTCGCCAAAGTACTCTTTGTAGATAGCGATAATCGATGGGTTTTCGTGCGATTTACGTATTGGCTTTCCGGCATCTTCGCGATAAGTTGCTTCCATACGTTTACGGATAATACTGCTATCGCCATGATGATAAGGTTGGCCTGCACCACCTATACAACCGCCGGGACATGCCATTACTTCTACAGCATGGAATCCACGTGGGTTGCCATCACGCACTTCTTCCATTATGATTCTTGCGTTGTTCAATCCATATACAACAGCCACATTGATAGGAGTACCGGCAAAGTCAACGGTAGCAGTCTTCACACCGTCGAAACCACGCAACACTTCGAAATCTATATTGTCAAGTTTCTTTTTAGTAAACACTTCGTAAGCAGTACGAACGGCAGCTTCCATTACACCACCTGTAGCACCAAATATAACGGCAGCACCTGTAGATTCGCCCAATGGAGAATCGAAATCTTCGTCGGGCATATCGTTCAAGTTAAGGTTGCATTGCTTAATCATGTGTGCCAATTCGCGAGTTGATAACGAGAAGTCAACATCAGGATTTCCATTTACTTTAAATTCTTCGCGAGCGGCTTCCGATTTCTTAGCCAAACAAGGCATGATAGATACTACTACCATATCTTCGCGTTTAACGCCTATTTTTTCGGCAAAGTAGTTCTTAGCTACAGCACCAAACATTTGTTGAGGAGATTTTGCTGTTGAAGGATATTCCAACATATCGGGGAAGTTCTTTTCGTAGAACGATACCCAACCCGGGCAACACGAAGTGAATATAGGCAGTTTGGCAGTTTTGTCGCCACCCAATACTTTTCCTATACGTCCCAAAAGTTCGGTACCTTCTTCCATGATGGTAAGGTCGGCACTCCAATCGGTGTCAAATACATAGTTAAAACCAAGTCGACGCAAAGCAGCAGCCATCTTGCCAGTTACTATCGAACCGGGTTCCATACCAAATTCTTCTCCCAATGCTACACGTACAGCAGGAGCTGTTTGTACAACAACGGTCTTTGTAGGATCGGCAATAGCTTTCATTACGTCAGCCACATTGTCTACAAGCGACAAAGCACCTACAGGACACACTTGGACACATTGTCCGCAGTTGATACACGACGATTCGCTAAGAGGTTGATCGAAAGCAGGAGATACCACAGCCTCGAAACCACGATTTACAGCTGATAAAGCACCTACACTTTGTATTTTGTTACACATTGTTTCGCAACGACGACACATTATACATTTGTCCATATCGCGTTCTACCGACAATGTGCTATCTTTCTTATATGTCGATTGTTCGCCTTTAAAAGGTATTTCGCGAATACCAAGTTTTTGAGCCAAAGTTTGCAATTCGCAGTCGCCAGATTTGGAGCATTGCAAACAATCATTGGGGTGATCGGAAAGGATAAGTTCTACCACAGTCTTGCGAGCGTTGATAACTCTTGCGCTGTGAGTATGCACTACCATACCTTCCATAACATCAGTAGCACAAGCAGGAGCCAAATTTTTACGTCCTTCTACTTCTACCACACAAACGCGGCAACCGCCGGGTTTGTTTTCAAATTTCATTCCATCAAGTTCGAAATAACATAATGTAGGAATGTTGATACCGGCTTGACGAGCAGCTTTCAATATGGTTGTACCTTCGGCAACTTCTACCGGTTTATTATCTATTGTTAGTTTTACCATTTCTAAATTCAATTTAAATAGTTATACCAATTATTATTTGATAGAAATTGCACCGAATTTACATCTTTCGATACAAGCACCACATTTGATACAAACGGCAAGATCAATAGTGTGAGGCATTTTCTTTTCGCCTTTGATAGCTCCAACGGGACAGTTGCGAGCACATGCAGTACATCCCACACACTTGTTTTGATCTATTTCGTAGCTCATGAGCGACTTACATACACCTGCTCTACATTTCTTATCCACCACGTGTTCTACATATTCATCCCAGAAGTTGTCTAATGTAGAAAGTACCGGATTTGGCGAGGTTTGACCTAATCCACAAAGTGCAGTATCTTTGATAACGGCTGCAAGGTTGCGAAGTTCATAAAGGTCTTCCATTGTGCCGTTGCCTTTTGATATTTTGGTAAGCATTTCGCACAAACGTTTGTTACCTATACGGCAAGGAGTACATTTTCCGCAACTTTCTTCGCAAGTAAATTCCAAATAGAATTTTGCAATCGAAACCATACACGAAGTTTCGTCCATAACTACCATACCACCCGAACCCATCATAGAGCCGGCAGCAATCAAGTTATCATAATCGATAGGAGTATCAAGGTGCTTCTTAGTCAAACATCCACCCGAAGGACCACCGGTTTGAACAGCTTTAAATTCCTTACCATCTTTGATACCGCCACCAATTTCGTATATAACTTCGCGAAGGGTTATACCCATTGGCACTTCGATAAGACCCACGTTGTTGATTTGGCCTGCCAAAGCAAATACTTTTGTACCTTTTGATTTTTCGGTACCTATCTTGTTGAACCAGTCGGCACCCTTGGTAATGATAACAGGTATATTGGCAAATGTTTCAACGTTGTTTACGTTGGTAGGTTTTCCCAAATATCCCGATACTGCAGGGAATGGTGGTTTGAAAGTAGGTTCTCCACGTTTACCTTCCATAGAGTGGATAAGAGCTGTTTCTTCGCCACATACAAAAGCACCTGCACCATAGCGCAGTTCGATATCAAAATCGAAACCGCTACCCATAATATCTTGTCCTAACAAGCCGTATTCGCGAGCTTGTCTGATAGCTATCTGCAAACGGTCTATAGCCAATGGATATTCGGCACGTATGTATACCAAACCTTTGGTAGCTCCAATAGCATAACCGCATATTGCCATAGCTTCTATAATAGAGTGAGGGTCACCTTCCATGATAGAACGGTCCATAAATGCACCAGGGTCACCTTCGTCGGCATTACATACCACATATTTTTGATCGGCATGGTTTTTGCTGGCTATTTCCCATTTCAAACCTGTTGGGAAACCACCGCCACCACGTCCACGCAAACCTGATAGTTTTATTTCTTGTATAACATCTTCGGGCTTCATTTCTGTCAAGCATTTTCCTAATGCTTCGTATCCGCCACGAGAAATTGATTCATCTATATTTTCGGGATCAATGAAACCGCAGTTGCGCAATGCAATACGTATTTGTTTCTTGTAGAATCCCATATGTTTCGAATCGCTAACATGCTCGTTGTTTTCGGGATCGGTATAAAGAAGGTTTGTAACTTTACGACCTTTTATGATATGTTCTTCAACAATAGTACGAGCATCTTCCGGTGTTACTTGTGTATAGAACGTATTATCGGGCATCATTTTTACGATAGGTCCTTTTTCACAAAAACCGAAACAACCGGTTGTGATTACTTGTACTTCGTCTTGCATGCCCTTTTCGGCAAGCACAGCTTTCAAATTATCTACTATCTGAGCACTTTGAGAGGCTTTACATCCTGTACCGCCACACACAAGCACGTGCATCTTGTATTTTGCCATAAATATTCCTCCGTTTTGGTTTATTTATCAATAACTTCGTAGTTGACAGGTATGATACCATCAACCATCTCGTTGTTTACAATGTATTTTTCAAAAATTTCGTCAGCCTTTTTGCTGTCTACGTGCCCAAAAACGAGAGGTTCTCTTCCGGGTACTTTAACTTCGATGGTAGGTTCGGCATGGCAATATCCCATACATCCGGTTTGTGTAAACACCGCACGTATTTTCATAGCGTCGGCTTTCTCCATCATGTATTCCATTATTTGTTTGGCACCCGATGCGATTCCACAGGTAGCCATGGCTACTTTAATCTGAACCATTTCATCCTGATTGTTACTCTTTTCTCTAACATCAAGATTCGACTGAAATTTTTCGCGCATCGCTTTCAAGTCGGCTAAAGATTTTACTTTCGTCATGTGTAGTCTCCTTTATCTTTGGATTATATTATGTATTTTTTCTGTTTATCGATAAATTTATATCAACATTTAGAAACCGCAAAATTACATAAAAATCGCAAGAATACAAGTATATGTTCGAAAAAAAATTTTATTATGCTTTATCACAAGATTTTATATTTTAAGTTTTGGCTTTTTTTGCAATATTTTTCAGCTTATCAGGTCTATTCATTTGTTAAAATAGGCATAGTATGGAAACTTTTGTTATACAATTTCTCCTACAGTGCTATCTTATGCCAAAACATTACCTATAGTTCGATTTTATTATGCATAATATCATGCTTTTTTTATCAGTATACTGTCAAGGTTTTCATACCCTACTATCATGCAATTGATAGTATACCGTTATTTTTCACCTTTTCTTATTTCATCATTTAATTCACTCCCTTGTCCAAGAAAAAAATCCCTCGCGAGGCAGTCTAATCTACATCACGAGGGAAATTCATCTACATCACGAGGGGAAAATCGTTACTGTTTTATATCCTGATTATGTGTTCTAAAGTCTGTTGCCCAATCGTGGCACCATCATATTTTTCCATTGAGCAAAATCGCCCTCAATAATGTGCTTGCGAGCTTCGGTTACAAGCCATAGATAGAAACTAAGGTTGTGGATGCTGGCAATTTGCATAGCCAATATCTCGTTGGCTTTAAACAGATGTCGTAAATAAGCCTTGGTATACAGGTGGTCCACATCGGCAGTACCGTTCTCATCGATAGGCGAAAAATCAGTAGCCCATTTCTCGTTCTTCATGTTCATTATACCTTGCGAGGTAAAGAGCATTCCGTTACGTCCGTTACGTGTGGGCATCACACAGTCAAACATATCCACTCCCAACGCTATACCTTCCAATATATTTATAGGAGTACCCACACCCATAAGATAACGTGGTTTATCCTTGGGCAATATGTCGCATACAAGTTCTGTAAGTTCGTACATTATCTCCACCGGCTCGCCTACCGAAAGACCTCCAATGGCGTTGCCCTCACATTCCACCGAGGCTATTTTTTCGGCCGATTGTTTACGTAAATCGCGGTACACACTGCCTTGAACTATTGGGAACAAGGTTTGCGAATAGTCGTAAACGGGATCGGTTTCACGAAAACGCTTTACACAGCGGTCGAGCCAGCTGTGAGTTATGTGCATCGACTTTTTTGCATAATTATAATCGCACGGATACGGCGTACATTCATCAAAAGCCATTATAATGTCGCCACCTATCACACGCTGAATGTCCATCACACGTTCGGGTGTAAACAAATGTTTAGACCCATCTATATGTGAACTGAACATTACCCCATCCTCTTTCAGCTTACGATTGTGCGAGAGTGAGTAAACTTGGAATCCACCACTATCTGTAAGTATCGGTTTGTTCCAGCCATTGAATTTTTGCAGACCTCCGGCAGCCTGCAGCACTTCCAGGCCCGGACGAAGGTAGAGATGATAGGTGTTGCCCAAAATAATTTTGGCTTGAACCTCATCATTAAGTTCACGTTGATGCACCGCTTTTACCGACCCCACAGTGCCTACCGGCATGAAAATAGGGGTAGGTATTGTGCCGTGGTCTGTAGTTATTTCGCCGGCTCGTGCCTTGGTTTGTATATCCGCCTTTATTGCTTTAAACTTCATTTTCAAATAAGAATGTTAGTAACATCGTTGATAAATCACAACAAAATCGAATGCAAAGATACGAATATTTCAGAAATATTTTTCTAACTTTGTAATCTAAAATTACACATACTATGACTTTTTTTGGAATTATAATAGACACGTTTACACTTGTTTTGCTGATAATATTAGCTATTAATATTGTCATACTTTTTCTGTATTATGGGCTGTTTTATCTGCGTATCGGCATCCGTAAAGAGAAAAAAAATGAAGAAAATGAAGAAAATTTGCCCGGTGTGTCGGTTGTTTTAACCGTAAAAAACGAGGCCGAACAGCTGAAAAAAAACTTGGAACACCTATTAAAACAAAACTACTCAAATTTTGAGGTTATAGTGATAAACCACGTCTCGCGCGACCAAACCCGTTTTATACTACAAACCTACCAAGACAAGTACTCCAACCTAAAGATTGTAAACTTTTCGCAAGATGTAAATCTGTTTCAAGGCAAAAAGTTCCCTCTATCCATCGGAATACAATCGGCAAAAAATGATATAATATTGCTTACCGAATGCAACTGTACACCAAAAAGTCAATCGTGGATAAGAGAGGTGGCCGAACAATTTAACGATAACACTCAGTGTCTATTGGCCTACTCTAACGTGAAAACAAAAAATTCGTTACTCAACGCATTCGTTCAATACGACAACTTGAGCTACAACGCTTCGATGTTTGGTTTTGCAATGCTTGGCATGCCCTACACCGGCTGTGGCAAAAACTTGGCCTACCGCCGTTCGTTTTTCTTCCAAAAGGGTGGCTTTATAAACCACTACCATTTACCTTTTGGTGAGGACGACATATTTATAAACGAAAACAGTACTCGGAAAAACACCAATATATGCCTAAACAATAACTCGTTCATAAACTGCCACCTCAAAAAAGCAAGAAAAGTATGGCTGCAAGAAAAAGTGAAACGAATATCTACACAACGATATTACCCACTAAAACACAAACTATTACTGTCACTATATCCAATAAGTGTAATTCTATTCTATGCATCGCTGACAATGCTTTTGGTTATGAATTTCAATCCCGAAACAACCATATTGTGCCAAATATTGATAGGCGCAGGCATATTGAAGTTGGGATGGCAAATTTTCACTTTCTATAAACTAGAACGTCGACTCGAGGGAAGCAGCGTAGCATTTTTTTCTCCTTTTTTTGAAGTATATTTCATAGCAATGAATACTATAATGTATTTATTCTCGTTACGAAAAAAAATGAAACGATGGAAACAGTAAACCCACAACTAACAGATAAGGCCATTAGAGACTACAAGTTGGTATGCCTCGCTCGCGAAAAAGGCGACGAAAAAGCATTCTCTGACTTGTTGAATCTATACAGAGAACCTCTGTATCTTATGCTACTAAAGATGACCAACGACCCTGTTGAAGCCGATGATTTGACTATCGAAGCCTTCAGCAAGGCTTTCCGTTCGTTGCATTTATACTCGCCCACTCATGCTTTCAGCACTTGGCTGTTTACCATTGCTTCCAACAATTGTATAGACTTCATAAGAAAAAAACGTCTAAACACCATATCTATCAACAACGTTTACAACAACGACGAGGAGGAAAAATCTGAAATGCAGATAGCCTCATCCAACCCCACTCCCGAAGAAGAAGTGATAACAGAACAACGCATAAAGATAATGCGTCAAGCTGTGCAACTGCTAAAACCTCGCTACAAAAGACTTGTGGAAATGAGATATTTTGAAGAACTATCGTACGACGAAATATCGGAAAAAATGAATCTCCCCTTGGGAACAGTCAAAGCACAACTGTTCAGAGCTCGCGACCTACTGTACAACATACTTAAAGACCGAAAAGATCTTATATAATCTCACCAACCATGAACATTAAAACATTTGTGGCAACACTGCTAACAGCGTTGCTAGGCACCGTACAACATACTGCCACAGCACAATCAAATAGCAACAACGAACCCTTCGACTTTGTAGGGCTATCGGTATTCATTGATGCCGGAGCAACATTGCCCAACAACCATACTGCTGCCTTTTATAATGGCCAACAAGGAAACCAAAACACCATAGAACGAATACTTTACAGCGAAATGTATGGCTACGATATTTGGCACAACCTAGTTGACTTGGAACTCATATCGCCATCGGCAATACCATCGTATCGCGAACTGGAGATAGTAGAACCGGCCTCAACCCAATATTCGATTGCCATGCAGTTGGGGTTGGGATTTCGCTACGACTTCGTGAAACGCTTTGGAATGATAGCCCGTTTCGACTACTTAAAGTTAACGGCCAAGGGAATATTCAATCTATCGAGCGGTGCACCATCGTCCATACTTAGCAACCGAAACCAATACATACCCTGCGGCATATACGGCACCGAAAACCGTACATATATAGACTTGGGCCTATTTAAAAGTTTTGCCATTAGCGACAACCTACGATTTGTGGTAGACCTGGGTCTGAACGTCAATAGTACCAAAGTACTTACAAACTCTATGGAAATAGGAGGTAAAGAGTACAGCATACTTGATGTTTGGAGCGGCAATTCGCCAAACATGGGTATGCAAGCCTACGAATACTACCAATCCGGCATAGGGTACGGCTTGTTTGTATCGCCAAACATCGAGTACATACTACCCAATGCCATGGGTGTAGATTTCGGTTTTTCATTCTATTACACCAAAATAAACATCCCGGGCTACAATACTTTTGCACCACAATACACAATGTATATACGATTCCTTACCAACAAATTCTAACATGATTGAATTTAAAGAAATATCGGCCGACAATCTTTGTTTTGCCAAAAATGTATTCGAAACATCCTTTCCCATAGAGGAACGCCCACCGTTCGACATCATTCTCAACAGCCGAGACAAAACAGTATTTCACTTCAACATAGTGTATATCGATGGTAATCCTGTGGGAATATTTAGCTATTGGACCTTCGATAAATTTTCATACGTCGAGCATTTTGCCGTTGCCAAAAAATACCGCAACAATGGTATGGGACAAATGATAATGAAACATTTTCTGTCGGGTATAACTCAAGTAGTACTGGAGGTAGAGATGCCTGCTACGGCCATGGCTCAACGTCGCATAGACTTCTACAAACGACTGGGCTTTGACACAAATCCTCATAACTACATTCAACCATCGTATCACAACGATGGCAACACACTGCCAATGATTATAATGTCGCTCTCTCCACTATCGGCCTCCACCTTTGCTGAAGTGAAACAATGCTTATACTCCGAAGTATATCACGCCGAATGCATTGCGGAAAACAACTAGTTATTCCTTCGCCGGCTAAGGCAACAAAGTATTAAGGCAACTTCTAAAAACTCCACGTTCTATTAAATATCATCTTGAAATAAAAGGTTCAAAGAATTCTTTTTATTACTCCGAAACGTGTAATCTTTAGAAGTTGCCTTTAATTGCAATACTTGTATTTTGTCAATTATTAATACTCTGATTTCAGTTAGTGATAGCCAAAAGCCAAATCTATAGTATTGATATTCTGTATGTTTTCTTTCAAACTGCGAAAGAAAAGTTTTCGAGAGAGAAAACAGCAATGTTCGATTGAAATATTGAAAGTGCGTTGCTTTGCCGAGAGCGATTTTTTATAGCTAAACATGCCGCCTTCGGCGAGCATGGATGCCGACGTTCGAAAAGGGTGGATGCCGACGTGCTGAAAAGGTGGTGAACGACGTTCGAAAAGGGTGGTCTGCAAATGCCACAGGGCAAACGCACCACTATTAAACCATCGCTAATAAAATTGCAAGAAATTCATTATCCCAACCTGCACGTTTCCTTTTAGATTTAATACTACCCTTACTTGTATCTTGCTTTAATAAAGTGAGAGCTAGTTTATTTATC
>JAGCLZ010000079.1 GCA_017646685.1 Bacteroidales bacterium
GAAATCAATGAGCTCATTAGCTAAAGGTATATTGCATTCCAAGTCTATAGGTATGGGATGTTCTTTTCCAAAGGGATCATTTTCAGGTGAAAACAGACTCATAATAAGGGTGAAAAATAGCCATGCACAAAAGCATACAGCATTTATAAATCCGCCAATAAATACTCCGATGGCTGTTTTCCATTTTTTTCTAAGAAGTGTGATAATGAAGATTACGACTTGTATTGTCATGCATAACATTGACAAAATAAAGGCAATAGCAAAAATAATGTCGCCAAACTTAAATATTGTTTCCAGTGTTGCAACAATGCAGCAAAAGATACTTACAATGGGAAATACCCACCAAAGCTCGATTAGCTTGTCAATAATCTTTTTCATTTCATTGTGTTCTTTATAATTTTTTTACTAACGTAGCATGGGCGGAAATATTGCTTATGCCGCTTTGATGTGTGGCTGCCGGATAATGTTTTTTATGGGATTGATTTTCTCTTTAACTAAGAACTTAAATCTTTGATATATTAATAACCCTTGTTTTAACGTGTAGAAAAGGACTTTTTTTTGCTGAAATGCGTTTATCGCAGTCTGAGAGAGTTATTGTGATAATTGTTTGATAATCAATGATTGTTATTTTATTTCCAGAGCTAGCTATATTGCTTTGCGGAGCAAACCCGGCTTTCCACGTGATGGAAATATGGTGTTATCGCGATGAAACCCGGGTGTTCTCGTGATCTAACTATGCCGGTTGGGCGATGGAAGTGCCATGGTTTGGTGGTAAAAGTGTGCGCTTTTTGTCTTTCAAGTACCGTGTTTATGATTTGTAATTAATATTTGACTATTTTGTTTAACATTTGATTGAAGGTACGGATGTATGCCCGATAGTATTCGTTAGTGCTAAACATACTGTTTAATAACCCGGCCTTATTAGGGAAATAAAAATTTATTGGTGGGTTGCAATAACATAGAACAAAAAGTAGTATCTTTGCATATTGTTAGTTTAATCGTTATTTGCATAAGGTATTGATATGTAGTTTGATTGAAAGAGTAATGAATGTTATAAATATAAAAAATATAGCAATGAGAAAGAAAAGTATTATCTTTTTTACATCTTTGATGATGTTTAGTTCGATTATTTTTGCACAAAATAATAACTTAATACCAAACTCTAGTTTCGAAAACTGGACTACACAGCAGGTGTTGTTTACACAGGTAGAAGTTCCGGTGGGTTGGAGCAACATCAGTGTTGATATAGACACTATGGGCTTTCAGTTTTCGTATCCGCTTTCCAAAGTAGCCAAAACTACAGATGCACATAGTGGATCGTATGCAGCCAGGCTGGATACAAAGATGTTGGACACCATGGTTGTTATGGCTTTGCAGGCTATGGGTATTGCCGATTTTGCTATGATGCCAACCATTATGAGTATTGGAGGAATAAATATACTGCCGGTGGCAACGGATTTGTTTGGAATAATGTCAAGTCCCAACTACGAAACTGTGTTGATGCAGTTAATGGCTGCTGCAGATTTGTCCAAATATTTCAAGGGCGGTCTTCCGTTGAATGGATTCAAGCCTACGGCATTGGAAGGTTATTATAAATACGATTGTGGATTGGACAATGCTGATGATGAGGCAATGGTGATGCTGATAGGCAGTGTGTACGATGCTGCATCCAACCGTCGTACTGTAGCCGGTGTGGGTATAGGCATGCTTGGCGAAAAGAATGAATACGAAAAGTTTACCATCCCATATTTTCCTTTGGCTGCTGCATCGGCCGATACCATTGAGGTGGTGATATTCTCTTCGCAATTGCTAACCATGGCACTCGATTCGAAATTATATATCGATGATTTGTCGCTTGTGGGCCAAAATGGAATTGCCATACCTTTGATGTCGTCTGAAGTTTCTTGTTATCCAAATCCATCGGATGGCAATGTGATATTATCGTTATCGTCTGCCGAGCCGGCCGAGGTGTCGTTTTACAATGCATTAGGCCAAAGGGTATTGGTGCAAAAGGCGTGTGTCGATGGCAGCAAATTTGCATTGTCCGAACCGGGTGTGTATATGATGGAAGTGATACAAGGCGGAGTTAGAACAACCAAAACAGTTGTAATAAAATAGATTATTTATAATTGATAGATGAAGAGGATAGCTATACATAGTGCGTTTGTTGCTGCAATATTCTTGATAGTAGGCTGTGTTGGCGGATATTCGTTTACGGGTGCATCCATACCTCCCGATGCCAAAACAATATCTATACAAAACTTTCCCAATTACGCCTCGATGGTCAATCCTCAGCTTAGCCAGGTGCTTACGGATGGTTTGAGAAATGCGTTTTCGTCGCAAACAAGTTTGAACCTTGTGGATTACGATGGCGATTTGGATATAAAAGGAGAGATAACAAATTATACTATGCAGCCTACTGCCATCACCGGCAACGACCAGGCTGCGATGAATAGACTTACGATAACCATAAAGGTGGTGTTTGTAAATACAAAGGATCCTAATGCCAATTTCGAACAGTCTTTTTCGAGGTATAGGGAGTTTAGTGCTCAAATGAATTTTTCGTCTGTAGAAAGCTCTTTGGTCGAAGAAATTGTTAATGAATTGATTGATGACGTGTTCAATAAGGCTGTTGTAAATTGGTAAAAATTATTTGAATGACATTTTCTCGCAGTAATACCATAGTTGGATGGTTGTTGTTTGTACTGTCGACCATCGTGTATGTGCTTACCTTAGAACCTTCGGTTAGTTTTTGGGATTGTGGCGAGTGGATATCTGTAGCACACGGCTTGCAGGTGGGCCATCCTCCCGGGGCTCCGTTGTATATCCTTTTGGCTAAGATATTTTCGTTGTTTTCTTTCGGAAATGTTTCGTTGGTTGCCTATTGTGTCAATTTGTTGTCGGCGGTGGCTTCGGGGTTTACTGTTATGTTTCTTTTTTGGAACGCTACTTATTTTATAAAATTGTTGTTTTCCAAAATGTCAAAAAAGGTATATCACGAGGATTTTCTAGTGCTGTTATCGGCGGCAGTAGGAGCGTTGATATATACTTTTTTACATACATTTTGGTCATCGGCTGTTGAGGCAGAGGTATATGCACTATCATCGTTGTTTTCGGCTATAATTGTTTGGGCTGCCACAAAATGTGTTCGTTCGCAGCGTTATGCCTCGCGATGGCTTTTACTGATATGTTTTTTGATAGGCATTTCATATAGTGTTCACAACCTCTCGTTATTGGTTTTGCCCGCTGTAGTGATGTTTTTCTATTATAAGTATTGCCCTAAACCATCGTTTTTGAAAAGTTGTTTGACTTTTCTGTTATCGGTGGCTGTGTTGGCAATAGTGTTTTTGGGGCTTATACCTGGTATGTTTTATTCTATGGCCGAGGTATCCAAGTGGCTGGTTAATAGTTTGGAGATGTCGGTATTGGGTAGCGTAGGGTGCTACTTCCTTATGCTTTTTATTGTTATGGCGCTTGGTATCACTGTTTCGGTATTTGCCAAACGGAAGGTGCTTCACTTTGTTTTTGTTTCGTTATCGTTTATGTTGATAGGCCTCTCGCTACAGTGTGTAACAATGTTTTCGGCTATGGCTATGCCGCCTATCAACGAGTTGGAACCCTCCAACCCCAAGGCCTTGTATTCATACATTCAGAGAGACAACTACGAAAAAGCTCCCTTGCTATATGGTCCCTACTATTCTGCTCCTTTTGATTCGTACGCTGATGGTAAGCCCGAATACGACATTGTTTATCTGCCTAAGCGGAACAGCCAGGTTGTTGACACATTTTATTCAAAGTCGGATATGCTAAAATATCTTGCTGCCAACAAGGATGCCGATATTGTTGAACAATATATGGTGGTGGACGATGGTAGAAACAAAGTGTCGGTTTTTGATAAAAAGTTCTATACATTTTTTCCTCGTATGTGGAAGTTTGGCGAAGCTTACGCCCACAATTATTATTCTTGGACCGACGGAAACGGTAGGTTTGTAGAATTTGATGGACATGAAATATATATGCCATCGTTTATTGATAATATTACCTTTTTTGTCAATTATCAATTGGGATATATGTATTTCCGTTATTTTATCGACAATTTTACCGGAGGTAGTTTTCATTACACCTCTCTATTTTTGATACTGCCGTTTCTGTTGGGATTATTTGGAATAGTGTTTCATTTTGCCAAAGATACCCGAAACTTTATAGTTGTACTGATATTGTTTTTCTTTACAAGTATTGCTTTGGTTGTTTATCTCAACCAGCCGGCTTATGAGCCACGCGAGCGCGACTATGTTTATGCCGTTTCCTTTTATGCTTATTCTATTTGGATAGCAATGGGGGTAGCAGCAGTTTTTGCCGTTGCTTATAGGTTTAAGTTTATGCGAAACCTTGTCGCAACAATATTGCTTTCTGTATTTATGCTAAGTGTTTCGGCTGTTATGGCTGTCAATAATTGGGATAGCCACGACCGCTCCGGTCAATATCTTCCCCACGATATAGCTTATAATTTCTTGCAGTCGTGCCCCAAAAATGCCATACTGTTTACCAATGGCGACAACGACACTTTCCCGCTGTGGTATCTGCAACAAGTGGAGAAAGTGCGTACCGATGTGAGGATTATAAACCTATCCCTGCTACATTCGCCTTGGTATATAGCACAGATGGCTATGGATAATACTGCCGATAGTACACTGCATTTGTCGTTCGATAAAAAGGACTATGCCGGTAATCGCCTTGAGCTGTTGCTATGCGAATCGGCTGACCGTGAGCTACAATGGACCGATGTTGTAGCTTTTCTGAAAACGGATTATGCCAAGGCCGAAGTAGATGATATGCCGGCATTTTATATTATTCCTACAAACGAAATAACGTTGACTGTAAATGACGATATATTGTCTCGACCTCGAAATGTGGATATAAATCTGCCACAGATAATGATGCGAAACATGCTTATGCATTTGGATATAATTATTTCCAACTACCATTCTCGACCAATATGTTATACCGATTATGCTTTGGACGAAATAGAAATATTGGACGACTATTTGCAAATGGAAGGTATGGTTTATCGCCTTAACCTGAACGAAAAGCCGAATTACCGATCTGTTAATACCGATGTGTTTTACAACAATGTGCTGAAATATCGTTGGGGAAACATTGAAGGCAATAGGCAAATATCCGGAGTATCGAAGGAAATGCTGGATATGATGGTGGATAAAATAACCACGTTGTATAATACTTTGCAAGAACAAGGCGATTATGATAAAGCCGATAGTTTAAAACAATATCTTGATATCAATTTGCAAACCTCAATGCTTGAAAATTAGAACCTCCACACTTGCTGTCCCAAACCATGCGGTTTAGCCATCAAAAGTGCCATAGTTTTGACCCGTAACTATGGCACTTTTGGGTCGTAAACCACAGGGTTATGAATGCCAAACCGCATGGTTATGATTTATATCCTTTACCTGCCGGTTGCGAAGCTTGATGCTATGGTTGTAAATCTTGATGTAGGGTGTGAAGAAGTCCGACTTTTCAACCCCAAAAGTCGGACTTTTTGATGTAAAAAGTCGGATTTATTATCCTGAAAAATCCGACTTTTTCGATGAAAACCTCAAGCTTTGCAACGAAAAGATTAAGTTTTGCAATGAAAAGGTGTTGTTTTGCAACAAGGAGTGTAAGCCTTTTAGAAGTCCTTTATTCTTTTGATTTTAATAATTCTCTTCCTTTATCAGTCAGTTTATAAGCCTGCTTGGAGCTATTAGGTTTATCTTTTATTGTGGCTTCTATCAATTGTGCTTCAATTAGTATATTAAGTATGTTCTGCCGAAATCTATTTTTATTCTTTTCTCCGGTTTGCTCCATTAGTGTTGATATAGACAAGTTATCTGTAAGCAATGAAAATTATTACTGTCCGCTAAACATGACATATTGCTCCCAATCTTCTGAATTACAAAGATTGGGAGTTTATTTTTCTTAAGCAAGCCCCCCTTTATTAATTTATACCTCATCAGGAGGTGATTCAGAGGCCTCCATAAGTA
>JAGCLZ010000080.1 GCA_017646685.1 Bacteroidales bacterium
AATGTTTTCCTGTTGTATCCACATGTTGTTTAAGCTGTTCCATTTCGGTTTTAGGAGCAGGAGTGTCTAATTCGGCAGCATCTATCATGTAGATAACCAAGTTGGCTCGCTCCACAGCTTTGTATGTGCGTTCTATACCATAGTTCTCTATCTCGTTGTCCGAGTGTCGTATTCCGGCGGTATCAATAAACCTGAATAATATTCCATCTATATTAATAGTATCTTCGATGGTGTCTCGTGTAGTGCCTGCAATGTCCGAAACGATAGCTCTATCTTCGTTTAGCAAGGCATTCAAAAGGGTGGATTTACCTACGTTGGGCTTCCCAACGATAGCTACCGGCACCCCATTCTTTATAGCATTGCCTAGGCTGAAAGAATTTGTAAGGTTGGCAACCGTTGTTTCTATTTCGTTTAGCAATGCCATGAATTCCGAACGATCGGCAAACTCCACATCCTCATCGCTAAAGTCTAGCTCCAACTCCATAAGTGATGCAAGGTTTACAAACTTATCTCTCAATACAGCGATATTCTCCGAATAGCCACCTCTAAGTTGATGTATTGCCAATGCATGAGAAGCTTCGGAATGAGAGTCTATCAAATCGGCTACAGCTTCGGCTTGAGAAAGGTCGAGCTTACCATTGATAAAAGCTCTCATAGTAAACTCGCCGGCTTCGGCCAATCGGCAACCACTGTTTATGAGTGTTTCTAAAATTTGTTGTTGCACATATAATGAGCCATGGCATGATATTTCTACACTGTCCTCGCCAGTATATGATTTTGGATTTTCGAAATAAGTAGCTACAACTTCGTCTATCAGCTTTTCGCCACTATAAAAACAACAAAACTTTGCCATATTAGGTACAAAGGAATCCACAATGCTTTGACCTTTTGCGTTTCTCAATACTTTGTTGCACACATTCTTTGTGTCGGCTCCCGAAATACGCACAACGGCAATTCCTCCCACACCTTGAGGTGTAGAAATAGCACATATAGTATCTGTTTTCTTTGTTGTGTTCATAGTTTGCAATATATAGTCAATCAATTATTTTATACGTTCTTCCCAGCCTTCGCCGTATAGTTCGTTCATTTCATCGGCAGTGAGCTGCAACCTCTGCTTGACGGTATATGGATTGGCCAACATACATCTGTAGACCAACATCTGCACAAGCAATGCCATACATGCAAGCATCATCAGCTCCATCTTCACCAATACACCCACTATTGCCAATACTACCGATAATGCTATCACAATGGTTTTTAGACGTATTTGAACCGATATGTAGGTTTCGACTTTTGCTTTTAGCGACTCCATGGCTACTATTTGTTTATACTGGCGTTTGGAATAAGGAACTGCCACTATGTATAACAGTGCAGCCACAGCGGGCAAACATAAAGCCACATACATAGCCCAATCTCCCAAGTCTGGTGCTGCTATAATGTCGGTAAACAAATATAGACATTGTACAACAAATGCCAATACAAAGGCTGCAGCCGATATAATTAGTGCTACAGTGCTTTGATTCTCAATTTTCTTAACGTATTCTTTCATATATCTAAAGTTATAATTTAATGTTGCAAAGATACGATTTTTTTTCTATCTGTATTATAGGCAAATTTATATTTCGATAGCAGAGACCATTAGTATCTCCAAATGTACAATCAGAATTTAAGGCAACTTCTAAAAATTCCACGTTTTAGTAATTTAGAAGGATTCTTCTTTAAACTTTTGCGTGCTTTGTGTTTTTTGCCGAAATCTTTCTATTTCTTTTTCAATCGCATAACCCGCTATGCTCAATCAAAAGAAAGTAGAAATCTTTCTAGCAAAATTCCACAAATCACTTGCAAAGCAATTTTTAGAAGTTGCCTTAAGAAATCATCAGATATCATACTTTGGCATTAAACGCAAATAACGACATGTTTGTGTACACAACACTTATTGAAAAAAAACACGCCGATATAAACGAGTTATCGAGATAAATAGATGATTATCAAGGATGGGGTTTCACAAAAAAATCATCTCGAAGACTATTTAGACGGCAATGAAAGTTTTGAAATACGGCTCGAGAGAGAGAAAAAACTACATCACGATGGAGATTTATCCGGATCGGGAGGGAGATAAAATTAGATCGCGAGGGAAATTCATCCGAATCGGGATTAAATTTTACGATGTATTGAACCATCGACAACAGACAACGTTTCAATAGAAAAAAATTATATGAAACGTTTATATTTAATAATCATGAGTGCATTGCTTTTTACAGCTTGTGACACAGAAAGTCACATCAATAAAACTACTGTTAAACACGTAGACTTGGAACGTTACCTAGGGCGTTGGTACGAGATAGCCCGCTATGAACATCATTTTGAAAAGAACCTTGAAGGCGTAACAGCCGAGTATTCTATGATGGACAACGGTATAATAAGAGTAAAGAATTCCGGTTATCTGGATTCGTTGGGCGGCAGATACAAAGAAATAGTAGGCAAGGCACGTGAACGTAAAAACGCCGATGGAGACGGCCAGCTAGAGGTATCATTCTTTTGGATTTTCTACAGCGATTACAACATTTTAGAACTCGACACCGCCAACTACAATTACGCCCTTGTTGGCTCCAAAAGCAGCGATTATTTATGGATCTTGAGCCGAACTCCAAAAATGAAGACAGAAGATTTAAACTTTCTGCTAAGCAAAATAAAAAGTCGCGGATATAGTATAGACGACCTTTATTGGGTGAAACAACCCGAAAGATAGTGAGTTTTTTTTAACCCGTTAAGATAATACAAATCATTTCGTTATATAAAAAAAGGAAGCATACCGCACTGTTATCGATAGAAAATATTTCGTCGTTTGAAGAAAAAATCGTATCTTTGCACCGCCAAAAGGTATACATTAAAGAATAAATATTAGATAATAACAACATATATTGATAGTTATGAAAAAAATAATGCTATTGATAGGAATAATCGGAGCGGTATGCTTGAGTTCTTGTACAAAACACGAATACTGCGAGTGTAGTTACAAAACACCCATTAAAGGCACAATAGTAAAACAAATATTCCACATTGAGGATATGAGTTGTGAAAACTTTTTGCCCGAAGGATGGGAATATAACTACGACGAATACTTGAAACCAAAGTGCGTGAAAATTGATGAAGAACAATTGAATTTGTAACAATAGAAAATATAAAATTATCAGATACGGAATGAAAAAACTATACATTATGGCATGTGTAGCACTAGTGTTAGGCGGCCTAAGTTCTTGTTCAAAGGAAAAAGAATGTAAATGCTACCTTCCTAACAACGAAGTAAGCTACGAAACAGCCGAGGAATGTAAATTCCTAGACCAAATAGAAATATATAACGGACGTGAAATAGTAATCAAATACTGCTTGGAAGAGTAGCCGGCAGGTACTTATGCTTTAGATATGCAATCGACGGTAGTACTCCGATACACGAAATTTGCGGTTAAAATGCTCCTCGGAGCATTGTTTGTGATGTCGTCATTGATGAAAATAATCGACATCGACAAATTTGAACTATACGTTTACAGTTTCGACATATTAAGCTTAGGACTATCTTACATTGTAGCAAGGTTGGTGATAGGTTTCGAATTGCTATTGGGCATAGCCCTTTTGGCAAATATTTACAACAAATACATAATTCGACTCACATTGCTTACCCTTGTGGCGTTTACGCTATTCCTTGTCTATGCTATATTTATTGGTCGAACCGACAACTGCCATTGTTTTGGCGAATTTATAGCGTTTGATCCTATCGAAAGCATAATCAAAAATATTGTGTTTATCATATCTACATTGTTTTGCTACAATGTAAGAGAATACAAATTTCGTCCACGGTGGTATATACTATTGCCAGTAGCGTTGTTGCCATTTGCAACAGTATTTATAGTTTCGCCACCGGACAATATGGTAAATTATCCAACCGCTACCCAATATAGTATCGATGAAGAAGTCTTCAACGAATACATACAACCCGATGGTCCATTGGACACCTTGGGAATAACTGAAGGTAAAAAACTTGTGGCTTTCTACAGCCCCAACTGCAAATACTGCAAACTATCAGCCCGCAAGATGGGAACAATGCAACATCGCATGAACATTAATGCTTCAAGCATAATAACAGTTTTTGGGGGCGAGATAACAAATTTAGACAAATTCTATAAAGAAACAGACACCGAACCAATGCAATCCATATTTATGGAAGCCGATAAGTTTCTATCACTTACAAGAGGACGATTCCCTGCAGTGGTACTCTTAGACAACGGCACCATAGCCCACGCATTCCAATATCGAAGTATTGACGAAGGGATAATAAAAGATTTTTTTGATCGGTAACATTCACAATGTAGTCGAAATAGCGACTACACACATAGAAAAAAATTATAAATTTTGCACATAAATATATCATGGAAGAACAAAAACATCATAAAGCAGGATTTGTAAACATCATAGGCAACCCCAATGTTGGTAAAAGCACACTAATGAATGCCTTGGTAGGCGAAAAACTTTCAATCATCACATCCAAAGCACAAACCACACGCCATAGAATAATGGGCATTGTGAATGGCGAGGATTTCCAAATCATATACTCCGACACTCCCGGTATAGTGAACCCACACTATAAGCTTCACGAAAGCATGATGACCTTTGTAGGTTCTGCATTGAAAGATGCTGACCTGTTCCTCCTTGTATCCGAAGTTGGCGAAACATTCAAACGACAAGAAGTGTTGCAAAAAATTATTGCTTCAAATATCCCAATAATATTAGTAATCAACAAAATTGACCTAAGCAACCAAAGTGTAGTAGCCGACAAAATAGCATATTGGCAAAATCAGATTCCACATGCAATAATAATACCTACTTCGGCTACCGAAGGTTTTAATGTAAATCTGATATTTGAAAAGATTATAGAACTTCTTCCCGAAAACCCGCCATATTTTCCCAAAGACGAGTTGACCGACAAAAGCATGCGTTTCTTTGTCAGCGAGATTATTCGTGAGAAAATATTGCTTTATTACCAAAAAGAAATACCGTATAGCACAGAAGTGGTTGTACAATCGTACCAAGAATGCGAAGACATAGACAGAATCTCTGTATTCATATACGTAGAGCGTGAAAGCCAAATGGGCATAATAATAGGTCATCAGGGTAAGGCTTTGAAAAAGATAGGTATGGAAGCTCGAAAAGACATAGAAGAATTTACCGGCAAAAAATGTTTTTTGGATCTACAAGTAAAAGTACTTAAAGATTGGCGCAATAGCGAACGGGCGCTCAAACGTTTCGGCTACGAACAATAACCACTACAACACATGAAGATATTTAGTGAGATAGGATCGTATCTTATACTGCTTAAGAATGTTTTCCAAGTTCCGGAGAATCCGAAACTATATCGTAAAAAATTGATATTCGAACTTCAGACCCTTGGAATAAATTCACTTCCCATAGTAGCTGTTATAAGCATATTTGTGGGAGCGGCAATAGTGATACAACTAGCAGCAAACTTAAGCAACCCTATCTACCCTCGTTGGATAACAGGTTTTTCGAGTCGTGAAGGCATAATGTTGGAGTTTGCACCAACAATGATAAACCTCGTATTGGCAGGCAAGATAGGTAGCCACATAGCATCAGAGCTTGGCACTATGCGTATCACCGAACAAATTGACGCACTTGATGTGATGGGTGTAAATAGTGCTTCGTACCTAATACTACCCAAGATAGTGGCATGTATAATATTCAGCCCTATTATTATTACAATAAGCACCTTCCTGGCACTATTGGGTGGATGGTTCTTTGGCACAATCACCGGAGTTATATCATCATACGACTACCTCGATGGTTTACAACTCGATTACACCAACCACTCACTTTTCATAGGGTTGGTGAAAGGCTTGGTATATAGCTTTATAATCTCATCGGTATCGGCATTTCGAGGCTATACAGTGGAAGGTGGAGCATTGGAAGTAGGACGTGCTAGTACGCGTGCCGTTGTAGAAAGCTGTATAACACTGATAATTGCAAACCTTATAATAACAAATCTATTGCTCTGATGATAGAAATACGCAATATATACAAATCGTTCTCCGGAAGGGTTGTACTTAACAATATAAGTGCCACCTTCAATGCCGGCAAAACCAACCTCACCATCGGACGTAGCGGTAGTGGCAAAACTGTGCTAATGAAAAGTATGGTTGGATTGGAGACAATAGAATCCGGGCAAATACTCTTCGATGGAAAAGACATCACCACGATGAACAAGAAAGAACGCCACATGATAAGAGAACGTATAGGTATGGTGTTTCAAGGAGGAGCATTGTTCGACTCCATGAACGTGGCCGATAATGTACGTTTCCCCTTGCGTATGTTTACCAATATGACTACCGAACAGATGAACAAACGAGTAGACTTTTGTTTGGAAAGAGTAGGACTGAGTAATGTACACACTTTAAACACCTCCGAGCTTTCGGGAGGTATGCGTAAACGCGTGGCTATAGCACGTGCTATAGTGGGAAATCCCGAATACCTATTCTGCGACGAACCCAATAGTGGTCTCGACCCTCAGACATCCATACTTATAGACAACCTTATAAAAGAAATTACCGAAGAATATAATATCACTACAATAGTTAACACCCACGACATGAACTCGGTGATGGGGATTGGCGAACATATAATATTTATACATGAAGGCAACCTTGCTTGGGAGGGTACACGCCACACTATAACACAGACATCAAACCAAGAACTGAACGATTTCATGTTCAACAACGAACTAACCAAACTGCTGAAAGCATCGGCACAAAAATAACAAACAAAACATGAGTAAAAGCAAAGACGAAATAGTAAAAGATTGGCTTCCACGATACACAGGCACACAATTGGAAGATTTTGGCGAATATATACTACTCACCAACTTTAGCCACTACCTTACACTATTTTCAGAGAAGTTTGGAATTGAAATAAAAGGCAAAAACAAAGCAATGCCATCAGTAACACATGGAAATATAACACTCATAAACTTCGGTATGGGAAGCCCCAACGCAGCCTCGATAATGGATCTGCTTACTGCAATAATGCCCAAAGCTGTTCTTTTCTTAGGCAAATGCGGAGGTCTAAAACCCGTGTCAGACCTTGGCGATTATATACTACCCATAGCTGCCATACGTGGTGAAGGAACATCCAACGACTACTTTCCACCCGAAGTGCCGGCACTACCAGCTTTTACTCTTCAACAAGAACTGTCGGCTGTAATCAACGAATACCACGAAGATTATTGGACAGGCACCGTATATAGCACAAATCGACGGGTGTGGGAATACGACAACGACTTCAAAGAATACCTTAAAAAGATACGTTGCTTAGCTATTGACATGGAGACGGCAACTCTATTCACCGTTGGTTTTGCCAACAGAATACCATGCGGAGCCCTTCTGCTAGTAAGCGACCAACCAATGATTTCGACCGGAATAAAAACTGAAAAAAGCGACAATATCGTTACAACAAAATATGTAAACACCCACTTCGAGATAGGTGTGGAAACAATGCAACGACTATCGAAATCCGGAGTACCAATACGACATTTGCGATTCGACTAGCACCACACATATAGCCAACTAACAATAACACTACACAATAATGAAAAAAATACTATTGGTTATACAACGAGAATACCTCGCACGCATACGCAAGAAATCTTTTTGGATACTTACTGTGCTTGTGCCTATACTATTGGCAGCATTGTATGTGATACCCATATATCTATCCATACATTCAAAAGAACGAACCAACATTATAGTTGTAGATGAAACAATATTATTTGGCAAATTCCGTACCGACGACGAAGTACGTTATACACATCTCAAAGATATAGATGAGGCAAAAGCACAACTACGAAACTCCGACGAGTATGCAGCAATAGTATACATTCCACGAACAGAAACACGTATTCCCTCCGATGCATATCTCTATTATTATGCACACTCACCCAATGTTGTAGCCATAAATAATATTGAAGCACAGCTTGAAAGAATACTGAAAAACAACATAATGTTGGAAGTTTATCAAATATCAAAGGACGATTATAAGATGATAAACGATGCTATGATACATTTGCACGCCAAAGACCTTGAAACCGGTCGAGACGATTTTCTAGAAGTAAAAATAGCTCTTGCTGTAGTGTTGGCAGTACTTATATATATTATTATATCTATATTTGGCTCGCAAGTGATGCGTGGCGTTATCGAAGAAAAGAACAACAGAATAGTGGAAGTAATAGTATCGTCGCTACATCCATTTCAACTCATGATGGGCAAAATAATAGGTATAGCAACCGTAGGGCTAACTCAATTCATACTATGGATAATACTATTGATAACAACCATCGGAATAGTAAACATTGCCAATCCCGATATGTTGACAATAGCCACTGCAAGCGACAATAGTATAGACCTACCCTTGATAACACAAGGCCTATTGGCAATTGACTTTAGCGTTATCCTACCCACATTCCTTTTATTCTTCATATTGGGATACCTATTGTATGCAGCATTATTTGCAGCCGTGGGTTCTACTACCGACACAGACTCTCAGCAGTTTGTACTACCTATAACCATTCCGCTGATACTATCCATAATATTATCGCCGCTCATCGTAGCATCACCAAGCGGAGCAGTAGCACAGTGGCTATCTATGATACCCTTTACATCGCCGGTAGCAATGATGCTTAGACTACCCTTCGGGGTGCCACTCTCACAGGTATGGCTCTCTGCTGCAATACTGCTAATATCGTTTGTATTATTTACTTGGATGGCAGCACGCATATACCGCATTGGGATACTTATGTATGGCAAAAAAATAACCCTAAAGGAAATATGGAAATGGATTATAATGAACGAAAAGAAAAGCTGACAATATACCTTGCACCAATGCAGGGACTTACCGATGCTTTCTTTCGTAGCGTAATCCATTCATGCTCGTTTGCCAATAGCTTCGACATTGCTGTAAGCCCTTTTATATCCATAACTCATGGCGACCTAAGTGTGGCTCATAAGAAAATAAAAGATGTGTCGGTCATCACCGATTCGTTGCCCGTAATACCTCAGATAATGGGCAACGAACCAAAGGAGTTTATAGACCTGGCAAACCTATTGTTCGACTATGGATATACACACGTCAATTGGAACTTGGGATGCCCCATACCAAAGGTGGCTAAAAAACACCATGGAAGTGGATTGCTACATTACCCGGATGAGGTAAACAGCATACTATCCAAAGTTATACCCAACATCAAACCTTGCCTAAGCATAAAAATGCGAACAGGCTATAGCCAAACGGAATACATGCCTCTAATAGAAATATTCAACCAATATCCGCTGGAAAGCATAACCATACATCCACGGTTGGGAATACAGATGTACGAAGGCAGGATAGACTACGAAGCCCCTCGCATAATAGCTCAAACATCGGTGCATAAAATTATTTACAACGGCGATATCTACACCTTTGACGACTACCTTTTTGTACAAAACCTTTATCCAAACATAAACAACTTTATGATTGGCCGAGGTGCCATTGCCAACCCCTTGGTAGCTACCGAAATAAAATCGTCATCCAAACTACCATACGATACCGCAAAAACGTGGTACTACGAATATGTGGATAAACTGCTATCGAAAATAGAAGCTCTGAACAAACCCGAACAGTCCAAAATAAACAAATCCAAGGAATACTTCCGCTACATAGCCCAACACCTAAAACTCCAACCCGAAAATGTGCAAAACGTACTGCAATGCAACAACCTGCATGATGTACAATGCATGATAAAAGAAATTGTGCTGAAGCATTTCTAAAAGCAAGTCTGCAACAATTTTGTGAGAAATTCTTATACGATCTCTTCTCCAACATTCCACCCATTTGAAGTGGAATATTGCGAAGTTTTTTCCAAAATCTCAAATAATTGATTTTCAACCTCTACAAGATTCACACGTGAACCTTCCAAGGTTCGCATCTGAACCTTCCAAGGTTCGCACGTGAACCTTCTAAGGTTCACACCTGAACCCTCCAAGGTTCTCGCAACAATCCTCCAAAGGTCATTCTCCAACGATGGGATTTGACATTTTATCAGATGAACGATTCAAAAAATATTATTAGTGTCCGCTAAACAAAATACAGCTTTTTCAATATACTGAATTTCAATAATCAACAATTGTTTTTCCTTGGACAAGCCCCCTATTTTGAGTATCTTATCGGCTGTCCGACA
>JAGCLZ010000081.1 GCA_017646685.1 Bacteroidales bacterium
CCAGTTGGCACCCAGTATTGAGAATATCGACAAATTGATTGTTTTTTGTGTCGTAGAACGTTCTTTTGGAGAAATGTTATCTTTTATGAATTACACTGATAGAACTAAATTTAGAAGAAAATATATTCAACCTCTTTTGGAAGATGGTGTTTTGGAACATACAATTCCGGATAAGCCTAATAGTAAAAATCAAAAATACCGACTAACTGAAAAGGGATTAAAACTAAAACAAGAACTTAAAAATAAGAATAATAAATAGTATCTTATGAATCAAGCATATTTAAAAATATATCATCCTCAAAACCCGATTCTAAATTGTGAAAAAAAACTTATCTACAATTCTTTATTATGTGATTTATTTTGTGTACCTTTGCAGTTTGAAAACAGTATTAATAAATGTGATACAATTTGCAATAAACAATAGCAAATATGAAAGATTGGATAAAGAAACATAAACTCATTATAATTATAGGGGCTATCATAATAATATTTTCTTGGCCGTTGATTGTAAATTGCTTGTACAATGTAGAAACAGATTGCGAAGTCTTGCATAAACCACAAGAGTGGACAATATTTTGGGGTAGTTATATTGGCTCCATAATTAGTGCTGCAGTGGCTTTTATTATTTTGTTTTTGCAACGCAAAGATAATAGAGCAGAAAATGAAATAAATCGAAAAGAAAATGAAAAAAACCGAATACTTCAACTTAAAATACTTGAACAGCAGCAAGAAATGCAATGGTTGAATACTTTTAGACAAGCATGTATTGAGTATATCTCAGTATGTTCTGTTAGAAATATACGTGAAATTGTATATATGGTAAAAAGTGAGCCAAAAGAAGCATATTATCTTATGAAAACAAAGGCAGATGAGATAGAAAAATCAACATTAATGATTAAAATGTTATGGAATAAAAAAGATAATAATAATATCCTCAAAACCATAACTGAAGATCACAATTTATGTGTAAAAACAGCAAATGATATGTTTTGTGTGATTGATTTTTTTATAAAACATCAATATGAGTATTTTCTTTCTGAACTTATAAGTTCTCAAATATATCAATCTAAGGCTAGTGAAAATTTAAAAGAAATAGTTCAAAGAGAAAAAAACGATGAACAATTAAAAAATAATGGAGCAGTTGGTTTATCTAGTAGAGAAGATGATCAAAAAATACTATTTAAAATTGTATTAGAAAGATTTCAAAAATACCAAGATGATAATGAACATAATAATATTAAAACTTTATTGTTCGGCTATATAAAAGAACAAGAAAGACGAATAAACGCAATAACAAACATATAATATGGCAAAGAGTATTCAATCTGTAGAACCCAATATAGCTGACTTGGTAAATGGTTGGCTAAAATCTTACAAACTAGAATATAAACTAGAGCAAGAGTCTTTGAATGCTGAAATAGATCAAGCTCTTAATGATTATGCTTCTAAAAATGGTGGAAGTGGAGGCAACAGACCCGATGCCAAACTTATTTTGCAAGCAAACGATGGAAAATATTATCCTATTTTGATTGAATATAAGGGATATAAAGATAAATTGGTCAAATTGGATTCGGAAGGTAATGTTGCAAACAGAAACTCTAAAAATGAATTCGATTTTAAAAATATCAACTCTTATGCTGTAAATGGAGCTATTCATTATTCCAATGCTATACTACACTACACAGGTTACACTGATGTAATAGCCATAGGCGTTACAGGCTACAAAGATAATTATGGCAATCTTAAACATATTATTGGTGTCTATTACGTTGCTAAAGCCAATTTTGGTATCGGACAAAAAGTTGATGAATACACTGATTTGTCTTTTTTGAAGAAAGAACATTTTTCTGCTTTCATTGAAAAGATAAAACAGTTATCTCTTACACAGGAAGAAATTGAAAAACTAAAAGAACGTAGAGAGCAAGAAATAACAGCAAGTCTTACAAAACTCAACAATGATATTTTCAAAACAGAAAAGGGATTGAGCGAAAACGATCGTGTTTATCTTGTTGCTGCTTCTATAATGGCTACATTGGGTGATGTGGCCAATAATGTATATCCTCTTACAAAGGCTGATTTAAAATCGTCCAACGAAAGAAACAATACCGATGGCGATATTATGATTAGAAAAATTGAGTCGTTTCTTGATGCAAAGGCTTTGCCCAAGGATAAAAAAGACTTAATAGTAAGAACATTGCAAAATACGCTGACGGTAGAAAATATAAATAAACCTGAAAATGGCGAAAGCCAGTTAAAACGTGTATTTGCAAAAATAGTTGACGATCTGGGTATTTACTATAAAATAGGATTGACTACCGATTTTACAGGCAAATTGTTTAACGAAATGTATTCGTGGCTCGGTTTTTCTCAAGACCAATTGAACGATGTAGTACTTACACCCTCGTATGTAGCCACTTTTTTGTGTCGTCTTGCAAGAGTAAATAAGGATTCATTTTTATGGGATTTTGCCACAGGTTCGGCAGGGTTGTTAGTGGCTGCTATGAATGAAATGCTTATTGATGCAAAAGAAAAAATAACATCGCCCGAACAATTGGCTATCAAAACGGCAGAAATAAAAGCAAATCAACTACTGGGGTTGGAAATCTTATCTAATGTTTATATGCTTGCAGTGCTCAATATGATTATGATGGGCGATGGTAGTTCGAATATTTTGAATAGCGATTCATTGACATTTAATGGTAATTACGGATTTACCAAAACCAATGAGAAATTTCCGGCCGATGCATTTGTGTTGAATCCACCTTATTCGGCAGAGGGCAATGGAATGATTTTTGTAGAGAAAGCTCTTTCTATGATGGAAAAGGGTTATGCAGCTATTATTATTCAAAATTCGGCAGGTTCGGGTAAAGCAACTGAGCACAATAAAAATATCTTGAAGCATAATACTCTTATTGCAAGCATAAAAATGCCATTAGATTTATTTATTGGAAAATCAAGCGTACAAACCAATGTATATGTTTTTCGCATAGGCGAAGCTCATCAAAAGGATGATGTGGTTAAGTTTATTGATTTTTCGAATGATGGTTACAAACGAACCGATCGTAAAAAAACAAAGAAAAATTTATTCGAAATAGATAGACCAAAAGAACGTTATCAAGAAGTTGTAGATTTGGTTCGTTATGGAAAATCCAAGCTCTGTATATTTACAGAGAAAGAGTACTACGAAGGACATATCGACCCTGCGAACGGCAACGACTGGAACCAAACAGCACCTGTTGATACAAAGCCTACTTTGGATGATTTCAAGAAAACAGTAAGTGATTATCTTGCATGGGAGGTATCAACTCTTTTGAGAAATCAAACTATGGAGGATGATAGCCTGGGAAAATAAGCGCCTCACTTAATGAAAAATTGCGGGCAGTTAAGTGGGGCAAATACAAAACAAGCGAATTATTTAAACCGCAAAAGATCAGCAATATGTTATCCAAGGGGAATTTATCAGATAAATTCTGTTTTCCTGTATATTCTTCCGAGTCAACCAACAATGGAATAATTGGATATACTGATTCTCCTGAATTTATGTGCGACGATGAACACCCTGTTTTTGTTACATTTGGAGATCACACACGTTCTTTTAATATTGCTACCGAAAGTTTTTCGGTCCTTGATAATGTGAAGGTGTTGTTGCCGAGTATTCATAATATTCGTTGTTTATTGTGGATTATTACAGCTTGGCAAAAGCAAATTCCTAATCTCGGATATGCACGACATTGGAAAATAGCAAAAAACTGCATTGTAGAACTTCCAACAATAGACGGAGAAATTGACTTTGATTTTATGGAATCTTTTATCGCCGAACTTGAAGCTCAGCGTATCGCCGAACTTGAGGCTTACTTACAAGTTAGCGGTTTGGATGATTATGAGTTATCGAAAGAGGAACTGAAAGTCTTAGAAAAGTTTAGCAAGTTAGAAAATTGCGATTGGGGTACATATAGTATTGGAAGTTTGTTTGATCGCGTTGAAACGAAGAAGCTGTCATATAAGGCAAAAGAATTACCTAAACAACCTATGGGTGATTATATACTACCTTGTTTAACATCAAGTTTTCAGAATCAAGGTTTAAACTATTATGTACCTATCGATGGGGTAACTATTTTAAATGATGTAATATCGATTCCGTCTAATAGTGATGTTTATAGAGCTTATTATCAATCTAAAGATTTTACAGTTCTTTCAGATTCTTATGCTATTCGTTGGAATGTTTCAGAGAATAAATTAACACCAAATCAGTATTTGTTTATGGTTATGTGTATTAATAAGGTAACAGATTTGCCAATTTATTCTTACAAAAATAAGCTTGGTGGATGGAATGTAGTAAAAAGAAAATCTATTCGATTGCCAAAAAAAGATGGAAAAATTGATTTTGTTTTTATGGAAACGTTTATATCAGCTATAAAAAAATTGGCTATAAAAGATGTAGTAGTTTATGCGGATAAGAAAATAGATGCAACAAAAAAAGTTGTATCTAAGAAGTAAGAAACATTACAAGATAGAAACATATAATTTTTGAAGTTGGATATGTGCAAAGACAAAAAAAATGATAAAGAGCCAAAATCTTCATTGAAGACTTGGGTTATACCAGTGATAGTAAGTGGTGTTATTGTCTTATGGATAGCATCGTGGTTAGGAATTAGTGTATTTATTGACGAACCTACAAATCGAGGTGTATTCGGAGATATGTTTGGAGCTGTAAATGCTTTGTTTTCGGGATTGGCTTTTGCCGGTTTGATAGTAACGTTGTTATACCAAAAAGAAGAACTACAGCTACAACGTGAAGAACTTAGAGAAACACGAAAAGAATTAGAAAGTCAACGTAAAGAGTTTGAAGAACAGAACAAAACGATGAAACGCCAACGCTTCGAAAACACATTCTTCAATATGTTGTCATTGCAAAATGAAATTGTTTTAAATTTGTCGTATGAATGTAGGGAAACTAAATGGTCTCAATCAGAGCAAGGATATGAAGAAATAATTAATAAATATAGTAGTAGAGAAGTTTTTAAACACATATATAAAGAAAACTACAATGTTTTTACTAATTGTTCAAACATACCAGAGATTACTCGTTTTGATCATTACTTTAGACATTTATATCATATCTTTAAATATATAGATACAAGTGATTTGATTGAAGATAAAGAACGATATGAATATGCAAGTATAGTTCGCAGTCAGTTGTCAAATTTTGAATTGGTAATGTTATTCTATAATTGTTTGGCTCAAAAAGATAGTGGAATAGAAGAAAATAAATTCAAACCATTAATAGAAAAATATGCTATCTTTAATAATTTAAGAAAAGACTTACTTGCAAAAGAGGAACACTTAAATGAGTATAATGATGGTGCATATAAAAAAACAAATTAAACTATGGGTAAAACAGTAACTACATATCTGATAGATGGAGATCCGAAAGGAACACAGTATGCATTTATAAGCAATAAGATTTGCCAGATGTTTGTTGTTCCACGGTCGAATTTGTCATATTTGAACACACAGGAAAAATTGCAGAAACCTGCATTCTATATATTGCTAGGCGAAGATGAGGCAACAAAGCCACAGGCTTACATTGGCGAGACTGAGAATTTTCGCGAGCGTGTGAAAGACCACGACAGTAAGAAATCCTTTTGGCAAAAGGCTCTTATATTCGTATCGAAAGATGCCGATATGACCAAAGCCGATGTGCAATATCTAGAACACAAAGCTATTGTAGAAGCTAAGAAAGCAAATACCTTTGTATTGAGCGATAATAAGCAAACGCCCAAAGCTCCAAACTTGCCCGAATATCAGCAAGACTCGATGGACGAGTTCTTCGAAGATGTGCGGTTTTTAGCTTCCTTCATAGGTTGCAGCATCTTTGAAGTGTCGCAACCCAAAGCAGAACATTTATTCTATACCAAA
>JAGCLZ010000082.1 GCA_017646685.1 Bacteroidales bacterium
ATACTTATGGAGGCCTCTGAATCACCTCCTGATGAGGTATAAATTTATAAAGGGGGGGCTTGCTCAAGAAAAATAAACTCCCAATCTTTGTAATTCAGAAGATTGGGAGCAATATGTCATGTTTAGCGGACAGTAATATTTGCAAATGCGGAAATGTGGATGAACGAACCTGCAACTAGTGAGGGCGATTTTTGCCTTAAAACTCTGTCTCAAATATTATACTCATCTTTAGACGATATCTCTATAGTTGCTACAGGAACATCCCAGACCGGTACAGAGGTAACACAAACAGAAAAGGAAGACACATTTGCAGGTTTGGCATTATTGGTGGTCGGTGGTATAACGAGAGGAATAGTAATAATAAAACCTAAAGGCGAAACAGAACTTGCAAAATATAATGATTTTGTAAAAAAAATGGGCAATTACCAAGGTCGATCTAAAAAGGAAATGGGTATATTGTATCAAAATAATAAAGAACTAAATAATGTAGTTTCTACACATAAGAAGGTTGAAAAAGGTTTATCTGTAGTGTCTCAATTAGAAAAGGATGATTAAAATGGGATTTCTAGACTTAATCAGAGCAGTAATAAGATGGGTATTTCGTAGGCGTAAAACTAACTTTCAAGATAAATTAGATCGTATTAATGATGGTTGGTCTAGTAATATTCCTTTTTTACGTTTATTTGAAAATGCTATTATAGGAGCATGTTTTTCTATTATTTTGCTTTTTATTATTTCAAAAATTATCAGATTCGATTAGTATAAAAACATAAATTTTTTTATTCATAAAATAGAGTATTTCAAATTATAGGCAACTTCTAAAAATTCCACGTTCTGAAACTATCTAGAATTATTTTAAAGAACTTTTGCGTTGTTGACTTCGTCGAAGTTGCTATCACTCGAAAGAGCTAATGCTTAGGCATTGCTCTTTACTTGCTTAATCGCAACATTTACGTTTTTTCTTGGAATCTTTCTATTTCTTTTTCAATCGCATAGCCCGCTATGCTCAATCAAAAGAAAGTAGGAATCTTCTAAAGAAAAATTCGTAAATCACTTGCAAAGCAATTTTTAGAAGTTGCCTATAAACAATTTCAACAAAACAGAAATACACACCAATTATGATACACGATGAGATAGTTAACGCAACTTAAAAAAAACCACATTTCGGGATAATATAAAGATATTTTTTGAAAGTTTTGCAGTGCAGACTTCGTCGGTGTTGCTATCGGTTCAAAAAAATGTTGACACAGCCATCCATCTATGAGTTGGTCTAATACGATTATAGAGACGTGCCAACGGCACGTCTCTATTCCGCAAATCTCACCTGCAATGCAGTTTTTAGAAATTAGCTACACCCATTTTATCAACGGCAAATCCTGCCTATGAGGTAAGAGCTTGCTTTTGGGATAGATACGAAATGCACATTCGTACACACCCGAGAGTATGGCACGGGTGGTCTTGCTGTAGGTAACACGCCCTTGGCTGTCGTCGGCCACTTCCAGCTCTATGGTCTTTAACAATTGTTTTTTTCCATCTTTGTTTTCGACAAATACAGCCTCCACACCTATGTCCTTTGCCGATATATTGGTAAGCTGTAGTACCACTTTCATGGTATATTCCTCGCCAAGGTCCAAAGGTCTGTTTCTGGAATCGGGGTACTGCAGATCTATAAGTTCAATGGTGTTCCATGCTCGTCTAAGCCTCCGTTTCCACCCTACGGTTTCTTTCAACCTTGCCCCGTTGTTGGCAGTAAGAGATGTGTATCGGTGGTATAGTTTATCATAATAGTCGGCATAATAGTCGTTGAGTTGCCGTTCCATAGTGTAGTGAGGAGCTATGCCCGATATGCTGTTTTTGATATATGCCACCCATTTTTTTGGTACATTATTTTCGCGATAGTCGTAGAAAGTAGGTATTATTTTTTCTTCCAAAACAGAATATATGGTTTCGGAATCCAGCGTGTTTTGATATTCTTGATTTTCGTAAACATTATCCTTAGGCAAAGCCCATCCTGCATTGTCTCTGTAGCCTTCGGCCCACCATCCGTCAAGGACGCTGAAGTTAAGCACCCCGTTCATGGTTGCTTTTTGGCCACTTGTTCCCGAGGCTTCCAGCGGACGCTGAGGCACATTGAGCCATACATCTACCCCATGGATAAGATATTTGGCAAGATTCATATCGTAGTTTTCCAAGAATATGATTTTGCCTACAAACTCGGGACGTTTGGATATTTCTATTATTTTTTTTATCAAATCTTTGCCGCCACCATCGTTGGGATGTGCCTTTCCGGCAAATATAAATTGAACGGGTTGCGACTGGTTGCCTACTATTTTGGCAAGCCTATCGAGGTTTGTAAATATCAGATTGGCACGTTTGTAGGTTGCAAAACGTCGGGCAAAACCTATTGTCAATGCTTTGGGATTGAGTTTTTCCACCGTTTTCAACCACAATTTTGGATCTTCGGCACGTCTAAGAAACTCTGTCTTAAGCCTATCCTCCACATGTTTCAGCAGCTGCTCTTTCTGCTGCAGGTGGGTGTGCCATAGCGTTGAATCATCTACATTATGTATCTTCAACCAGTATTTTTCGTTCGACTGATGGTTGAGAAACTCTTCGCCAAAGGCCGAAGTATATAGTTTGAGCCACGAATTGGCCACCCATGTAGGGAAGTGCACCCCATTGGTAACATGTGATATAAATAGCTCCTCAGGAAAATAGCCGGGAAACAGTGGTGCAAACATTTCACGACTTACCTTTCCATGTATCTCGCTTACACCGTTTACCTGCTGCGAAAAATGTATTGCCAACAAGCTCATAGAGAATTTCTCTTTGTCGCCCCTATTGCCAAAACGACCGAAAGCCATAAACTCGTCCCACGACACTTTCAACAAGCTGCAGAAGTGATAAAAATACACTCGCATAAGCTCTTCGTCGAACGAGTCGTGTCCGGCAGGTACTGCCGTATGGGTAGTGTATAACGTTGAGGCTCTTACAAGCTCTATTGCTTCGTCCACAGCCATTTTTTGTTCCACCACAAAATTCCGTAGCCGTTCCAAGCAGGAAAATGCCGAATGGCCCTCATTGTTATGATAAACATCGGTCTGTACACCCAGCTCCTCCAACAGCCGTACACCTCCTATTCCCAATAGTATCTCCTGCTTAAGCCTCATCTCCGAATCGCCACCATAAAGTTCGCCGGTGATATTTCGGTCTTGCCGGTTGTTTTCCTCTATATCGGTATCCAAAAGATAGAGAGGCACCTTGCCAATATCGCTCCGCCACACTTTGGCATAAACAATTCGGCCCGGCATGGCCACCGAAATCTTTTGCCAATTGCCCTGCCGGTCGTGAACGGCAGTAAGTGGTAGCTGAGAAAATACTTGCGGAACATAGTGCGACATTTGCTCGCCCGACTTTGTTATATGCTGAACAAAATAGCCATTGCGATAAAGCAAACCTATGCCTATCATATTCTTGTTGGAATCGCTTGCCTGCTTCAGATAGTCGCCGGCAAGCATACCCAATCCGCCGGAATATATCTTTAACGAATCGTGTATGCCAAACTCCATGCTGAAGTAGGCCACACAGTAGCTGTCGTTGTCGCTTTTGCGACTCATATAAGCATCAAATTTATCCATCACAGACCTTAAGGTTTTCAGAAACTCTTCGTTTTGCGAAAGTTCGTCGAACTTCTGAGCCGAAAGCATTGCCAACATCTTATTTGGATCTCTATTGCACTTTTCGAAAAGTGCCCTATCTATAGATTCAAACAAAGCTATGGCACTGCCATTCCACGACCACCAAAAGTTTGCTGCCAACCGCCTTAAGTCTTCGATATTCTTGGGCAATATAGGACGGATAAACACCTTTCGCCACTCCGGCTCATTACCCCAATTCAAAGCTATGGGGTTCTTTTCGTTGTAAGGAATCTTATCGTTATAGAGGTTTTTTCGTTCCCTTGCCTTGAGCAAAGCATCGTCATAAAGGTCGGAATAATGAGCTATAAACTTTTCCCACATCATTTGGGCCGATATGACTATCGACTGCTGTTTCAATACTTCAAAATCATCGTTGCTCATAGTGGTGCCATAGAGGAGTTTTGAAGCTATTTCATCAACCACATTGCTGTAATTGCCATCGTTGCGAGCTATCACCCCAATAGGCATAGATGCCGTTTCGATACGTTGCGACAGCCACGACCCAAAACCGGCAAGCGAGGTAGTAAGAGTGGGTACACCCAAGGCCATACTCTCCATAGGTGTATAACCCCAAGGCTCGTAGTACGATGGAAAAACACTGACATCGAAAGCCGTAAGAAAATCAAGATAGGTATGATTTACTGCACCATCGTCGCCATTGAGGTACGAGGGTATGAAAAGAACTTTAACCTTATCGTCAACAGAGTTGAACAAACTGTTTTTCTTGATACTTTGTATTATAGGATCGTTGTCGTAATCGTACAAATTATGAGTTGTGTATCGTTCCCTCAAAGGCTTGTCGAAGTCAGGCCAATAAGCGGCATCGGACAGATAAGGATTCACCTCTACATGATGGGCCGGTATGGCAATAACGGCAACAACCTCATGGTTTAACGAGGGCGAAGCGTTCAACCTGCCCAATGCATCAATAAAAACATCTATACCTTTGTTATGAAACTCGTAACGTCCGCTGTTTAAAACAAACATGGCATTCTCCTCCACTCTCTGATTGAGCAACCGTTCTAATACATTGATAATCTTAGTCCTTACCTGTCTACGCATGAATGAATGGACATCGGGATTATAAGCCAAATCCTTAGAAAAGCCATTGGGGGTTATCCTATCGGCATTACGTCCCAAAAATTGACGGCACTCCCTATCGGTAATACTGCTTACGGTAGAAAAAGCATCGCAATGCATAGCAGCCATCGTTTCGAGCGACTGTTTGGCCACCACTCCAAAATTGGCTGCCACAATAGCAGGCTGATAATGCTCCATATCCTTATAAAGAGGCAAGCCATTACCTGCAATACAACGGCCCAACACGGTGGCATGGGTGGTAAAAACAGTGGCTATCTGGGGGCAATACTCCTTGAGGTACAAAATGCCGCTACCTGTCATCCACTCATGAAAATGAGCCACAACCCTATGGATAGATGAGATATAATATTCGTAATAGCTCTCTATAACTCGGCCTGCAGCATAGCCAAAAAGCATAGGCTCTATATAATCCCATTGCCCACTAAGGCTGTCCAATTTATACTCCTCCCAATAGTGGGAAAAGATAGTATTTTTTTGATGAAACAAATCGGAAAAATCAACCAAAAACACAACAGGCTTACCCACAATGTTCCACCTACCCACCTTGAGATGCAAACCCTTGCGTTCGGCATATAAGCGAAAACCATTGTAGAGCGATTGATCATCCAAAAACTCGGCATTACCCTCTATATTTCTACAAACATCAGGACCTATCATTATATAGTTGTCATTCAATTCGTCTATCAATGTACGTGCTTTGGTGGATAAAACAGTATGGATACCACCAACCTTATTACATACTTCCCAGCTTGTTTCAAACAAAAAATCTGTAGTCATCATATAATTCTCTTTTTTCTACAAAACATATTCAAAGAACTTTAGTTTTGAAATCATCGGATAAGTCTACAATTTATTTTGGTCAATTTTGTTGTTTCGGAAAATATATGTATCTTTGCTGTATTGTTTATAGACACGTAATATAAATAAAACATTGTAATATAGAGTGATAATGAAAAGAAAAACAGCTATAGTATTCATCGTACTTGCCAATTTTATTATATTGGCACATGCTGTTGTTCCCCATCATCACTATCACGATGATATTTATTCTCACCACGATAAGGGTTGTTGCAACTCGTCTATCCTCTTTTCGTTTGGCCATAATGCTGACGATTGCTCGCACGATGATTCGGAAAGAGAAGCTTGTAAACTACAAGAACTACTATCAAAATTGGTGCTAAACACCAAAGAACGCGAGAATTTTGTGGCAGCATTGGAATCTGATTTTCAAGATTACTATATCGCCAACCTTCTTTTGCCCGACATGGACGTGATGCCACAAATATATAAGGTAACATATACGCCTTACGGTGTGGCGTTGCCTCAAAACGGAGCCGTATCATCACCATCCCTAAGAGCTCCCCCTTCGTACCAAATAGGTTAAGCACAATTATGTACCCCTTAAAGGTTAAGATATCCCGTTGAGCGGTGGATAAAAACCTGACTTTTTCCTCAAAAAAAATTGATTATTAATAAAAACACATAGATTAAATTATTCCATGTGGTGTCTGACTAAAAAATAAAAATGATAAGGTACCACTATTTGTTGAACATTAAAAATATTATAAAGATGAATTGTAAAAAAATAAAACACATTTTGTTAGGAATTTCGGTAGTAATGTTTTTTGCATGCTGCAACAATGGCGGCGAATCGCACACACATAGCGAAAGCTGCGAACATACACACAGCCACGAAGGTCACGAACACTCTAACGACTGCGACCACAGCCATGAGGCCCACAATCACGAAGGCCACGAACATTCGCACGACTGCAACCACGAACATCAACCTCAACAAGAATCGTTCAAAGTAGACCAAGAAAGTTCCGAAACTCATTTGCATACCGAAGGTTGCAACCATCAACATTAATACCGCTGTGCAATGAAAAAAGTGTATTTTGTAATAGTAGCATTGTTTTTGGGTTTGACTATGGCAGGCTGTGGCGGCCATAATCATTCCGACCACAACCATGCTCACGACCACGAAGACAATCTTCAGCTTACAGGCTACAACACCGATTTTGAGATGTATGCCAAAGCCAACCCCTTTGTAGTAGGCCATGCCGGCACTGTGCTTTCGTACTTTTCATACCTATCCGACTTCAAACCCTTGGATTCGGCCGAAGTAACACTGAGTTTGATAGTAGGCAACGACGGCATACGCCAAACATTGACCAATGCCACTAGAAAGGGCATATATAAGTTTACGCTAACGCCCTCACATGCAGGCAAAGGCAAGCTGATATACGAT
>JAGCLZ010000083.1 GCA_017646685.1 Bacteroidales bacterium
CTGTCCGAAAAAATGTGTACTTTTGCTCATAATTATATTTTAGTGTGGCAACTCTAATATAATTAAAAAAGGCTGAACTTCAAAATCGAAGCCAGCCTTTTATTTTTATGTTTAGACATAAGTTTTAGCGGACAGTAATATACTAAAACCAACGTTTTGTAGTTTATATATGCAAAAACTTCACCAACGATGAAAAGATTCTTATCTACAGTAATACTTACCGCTATATGCGGTATCGTTTTTTCGCAAAACATAGGCGTTGGCAAATGGCGAAACCATTTCTCGTATGCCAAAATATACAAAACCGTTGTTGCCCACAACCGTGTGTATGCCCAAGCCAAATTGGGACTTTTCTACTACGACATCGACGATGGCAGCATCAACAAGCTATCCAAAATAGAAGGCCTTTCGGATGTAGGCATAAGCACCATAGCCTACGACAAACAAACCAACTGTTTGGCCATTGCCTACAAAAATTCAAACATAGATCTTATTATCAACGATGTTATCTATAATATTTCCGACATCAAACGCAAAGAAATAAGTGGCGACAAAGCCATCTACAACATCAGTTTCCATGCCGGCAAAGCCTATCTGTCGTGTGGTTTCGGAATAGCAGTGGTGAACATTGCCCGCAAAGAGATTTCCGACGTATATTACCTTGGCGAGAATGGCACTTATCTAAAAATAAACGATGTAGCATTTACCGATAGCGATATTTTTGCCGGCACCGACAATGGAATACTACGTATAAACAAAGAGAACCCTTTCCCAAACATTGCCTCCAATTGGACTCTCCACCTTGCCTCTGAACACATCGCCGACCTTGATGTATGCAACAACAAACTATTGACAACCGTAAAGCATAACACCAACAATAGTAGCATATACACCTACATCGGCGAAGGACAATTTGAGTTATGGTTTAGCGGCAACATTAAATCGGTAAGTGTATCGGAAAAGAACGTAACCATATCGGAATACAGCCATGTAAACATCTACAACCACAACCTTAAGCTACAAACCACCGTAAACAAAGCCAACGAACCATGGTTTGAGATGGCCGCCCTATATGCCACTGTGGGCCACGACAACGAACTATGGATAGGCCACGACTGGGGCGGAATGATACTATACCCCAACTACAACAGCGGCAACATTATGCCCATAATGCCCAACGGACCGGAAAACGACGACGTGTACAACCTTTCGGGATATGGCAACGGAGTACTGCTATCGCCCGGCAGCCGCAGAGGCGACTACTTTGTGGAAGCCAACGTGGCTACATTTCAAAACAACGAATGGATAAACCTAAACGGATCGCTGTGCAAGGACACTTCGTGGAACATACTTGATGTAGTGATAGACCCTGCCAACAAAAAGAAAATGTTTGCCGCCTCGTGGCGTAACGGTGTGTTGGAAATAGACAACAATACAGCCATCAATGTATATAACTATGCCAATACCGATGGTGCCCTTACCCCATACATATCGGGCAACTACTACTCTATGAGGATTGGTGCATGTGCGGCAGACAATAAGAAAAACATCTGGTTTACCAACTCGCTGAACAAAAACGGACTTGCTGTTCGCCGAAAAGATGGCAGCTGGCAGGCTTTCAACACTCAGAATTTGGTAACGGACGAAATATACCGCCTGATGATAGACAGCCTATACTGGTACAAATGGTTCTACGGCCAAGGCAACCGAATATATGTACACGATGGCGAAAACCGTATGGCATACATAAACCCCAACAATGGCAGCAAATTGGAAACCTCCACTGTAAACTGCCTTGTGCAGGACCACACCAACGAACTATGGATAGGCACCGACAAGGGTATAAAGGTGATATACAACACCTCCAACGCCTTTGCCAACGGCGGACACAGCGAGATGGCACCCATAAGCTGCAACAACATACTATATAGCGAAGACGGCAAGGTGGAATACCTATTGGCATACGAAAACATCAGTTGCATAGCCGTTGATGGTGGCAACCGCAAATGGATAGGCACCGCAGCAGGAGGCATATTCCTACTTTCGGACAACGGACTGGAACAGCTGGAACACTTCACAGCCAACAACAGCCCACTGCCATCGGACAAGATTACCGCCATAGGCATAGCACCCGAAAGCGGCGAAGTATTTATAGGCACCGACAACGGACTAGTATCGTACAAAGGTACCGCCACATACGCCAACTCCAAACCCAACACCGAGGTGTATGCCTACCCCAACCCCGTGCGTCCGGAATATAACGGAAACATTGCCATAAAAGGATTGACTCGCGATGCATTGGTACATATAACCGATGTGTCGGGCAAGGTGGTATTCAGCACCCAATCCGAAGGCGGACAAGCAATATGGAATGGCAAAAATGCCGAAGGCAATAGGGTGGCATCGGGTGTATACTATGTGTTTGCTTCGGACAAATACGGCAAGAACAGATCGGTGGCAAAGATATTATTTATCAAATAAAAACCATCCACCCCATGCTGGCAACAACCCAAGGTTTTGTGTTTCGCACAACGCCATATTCCGAAACAAGTGTGATAGCCAAAATATTCACTTTACACTATGGTATACTCTCGTTTATGGTAAAAGGAGTGCGAAGCAGCAAAGGCAAGAATAAACAAAACCTGCTGCAACCGCTGTCGTACCTAGACATATCGTTCTACCACAACAGCAAAGCCGAAATACAATACATCAAAGAACTGAAGCCGGCAAAACAATGGAACACCATACCGTTCGACTATAGCAAGACTGCAATAATATTCTTTATGAACGAGCTGCTATACAAAACCATACGCGAAGAAGAAGCCAACCTTCCCTTGTTTAAACATATAGCCACATCACTAAACACCCTCGACAACCAAAGCGAAGCATTGGCCAACTTCCCGATAACCTTTATGCTTTCGACAGCAAAACTGCTTGGCATAGAACCCCGAAACAACTACGACAACCACAACACACTATTCAACCTCAACGAAGGATGCTTCGTAACGCAACCTTCTATAGTAGAAAACGCCGACAATATCCTAGACAGCAACACCTCATCGGCTCTACACCAATACCTTTCAAACCCCAACACATCCATACCATACCACCTGCGTAATGCCGTACTCAAAAGCCTGCTGCAATACTACAAAATACATTTCGAAAACCTCAGCGACTTCCAATCGCACATTATCCTGCACGAAGTGTTGCAATAAACAAAAGAATACGTTTTTCACAAGCTGTTGAGTGGTTACGCAAAACCTTTATGTAAAAATCCACATATCACCTGCAAAGCTATTTTTCAGAAACAGCCCTAAAATTTACACCCTACTGCCAACCGTTTTTGCAATAGGGTATCATAATTATGGCAATATACCGTAAAATCGTTGCCCATATACTGTTTAAAAAATTCCCTCATGATCCGGACAAATTTCTCTCGTGATGCAGATGCAACTACCTCGCGATGTAGATATCCCCTGCATGGTTTGGCTTTTTTTTACAAGCACCACATGCAGTATATCCACCCTATTTATTACCCACAACCCAAAGCCTAATATATCCGAAATACCAACGAAGTACAGATGACAAAATTCATAAAAAAATAAAATTCAGAACAACACACAATATACATCCTTTGTTTTCTGAAAAAAAAATAGTACATTTGCACTGCTTATCGGCAACAAGAATTTGAATATAAATAATTAAAATACAATAGTATAATATGAACAAAATAGATTTAGAAAAATACGGAATTACCGGAGTTAGCGAAGTGTTGTACAACCCATCGTACGAAACATTGTTTGCAGAAGAAACAAAATCAGAACTTACAGGTTTCGACAAAGGAACATTGACAGAACTTGATGCCATCAACGTAATGACAGGTATTTATACCGGTCGTTCGCCCAAAGATAAATTCTTTGTAATGGACGAAGTAAGCAAAGACACTGTATGGTGGACTTCAGAAGAATATAAAAACGATAACAAACCCATTTCAGAAGAATCTTGGAAAAGCTTAAAAGACATAGCTGTAAAAGAACTTTCCGGCAAACGTCTTTTCGTTGTTGATACATTCTGCGGTGCCAACCCCGACACTCGCTTGAAAGTACGTTTCATCATGGAAGTGGCATGGCAAGCCCACTTTGTAAAGAACATGTTTATCCGCCCAACAGAAGAAGAACTTAAAAACTACGGCGAACCCGATTTCGTATCGTTCGTAGCTTCTAAAGCTAAAGCAGAAAACTACAAAGAACTAGGCTTGAACTCTGAAACTGCTACAGTTTTCAACCTAAAATCAAACGAACAAGTTATCCTTAACACCTGGTACGGTGGCGAAATGAAAAAAGGTATGTTCTCTATCATGAACTACTTGTTGCCATTGAAAGGCATTGCTTCTATGCACTGCTCGGCCAACACCGATATGGACGGCAAAAACACTGCCATCTTCTTTGGTTTGTCCGGAACAGGCAAAACAACCCTTTCTACCGATCCTAAACGTTTGCTGATTGGCGACGACGAACACGGTTGGGACGATGAAGGCATCTTCAACTTCGAAGGTGGTTGCTACGCCAAAGTTATCAACTTAAGCAAAGAAGCTGAACCTGATATTTTCAACGCTATCCGCAGAAATGCATTGTTGGAAAACGTAACTGTTGATGCCAACGGTAAGATAGATTTCGCCGATAAGAGCGTAACCGAAAACACTCGTGTTTCGTATCCTATCGAACATATTACAAACATTGTACGCCCTGTATCGAAAGCTCCTGCTGCCGAAAAAGTTATATTCCTATCGGCTGATGCTTTCGGAGTATTGCCTCCGGTTTCTATCCTTGACCCTGAACAAACAAAATACTATTTCCTATCGGGCTTTACAGCAAAACTTGCCGGTACCGAACGTGGTATTACCGAACCTACTCCTACTTTCTCGGCTTGTTTCGGCGAAGCTTTCTTAAGCCTTCACCCAACAAAATATGCCGAAGAGTTGGTTAAGAGAATGCAAAAATCGGGAGCCAAAGCATACTTGGTAAACACCGGATGGAACGGAACAGGAAAACGTATCTCTATCAAAGATACTCGTGGAATTATCGATGCTATACTTGATGGCTCTATCGACAAAGCTCCTACAAAAACTATTCCTTACTTCAACTTCGTAGTACCTACTGAACTTCCGGGCGTTGATACCAACATCTTAGACCCACGCGACACCTACGAATGTGCTTGCAAATGGGAAGAAAAAGCTAAAGATTTGGCAGGTCGTTTTATCAAAAACTTCAACAAGTTTACCGGTGCCGAAGCCGGCAAAGCATTGGTTGAAGCAGGTCCTAAATTGTAAGAATATCATATTCTTTAATATAAACAAACAGAGTGCTGAAGACAAATCTTCGGCACTCTGTTTTTTTGTTTGGACAATACAGTATAACGTTTAAGGCTTAATATCCTTCAGAACATTAAGCCTTAATATTTATACTTTAAACAAAACCAATAACTACCAACTATTTAGCCCTCTTATAATCTCCCTCCTTGCCGTTGGCCGAAAGGGTTAGCGTTTGCCCATCGGAGGAATATTCAAAAGTATAATCCATTGTTATAGAACTTAGGTTTTGGATATTATGCACGTGCATAGTTCCGTACCTCTTGCCATCGAAAGTGTAATCATATCTATCATCATGATTTTGATATATTGTATCTTTAAATGTATTGCTGTAGGTGTAAATCTTGTTGATA
>JAGCLZ010000006.1 GCA_017646685.1 Bacteroidales bacterium
GCAAAGGTGTTCACCTCTTCCCATTCCGAACAGAGAAGTTAAGCCCTTTATCGCCGATGATACTGCACTAGTTTGTGGAAAAGTAGGTAGCCGCCAATCTTTTATCCAAAGGGAATCCTAAGTGGGTTCCCTTTTTTATTTATATATACGTCGATGAATATAGAACATTTTTACATAGAAAACGGACAAGGTAGTCCGATTATTATGCTACATGGCAACACGGGTAAAGCTCGTTATTTCAAGCATCAGATAGATGTGTTTGCTCAAAAATATCATGTATATGCAATTGATACTCGTGGGCATGGCAAAACTCCTCGTGGTGAAATGCCTTTCACAATAAGTCAGTTTGCTGATGATTTGCTTATGTTTATGGATAAACATGCTATAGAAAAAGCTACTCTTTTGGGCTTTTCGGATGGAGGAAATATTGCTATGAGATTTGCAATAACATACCCTGAAAGGGTGGATAAGTTGATACTTAATGGCGCCAATCTTAATGCAAGAGGAGTGAAGAACAGTACACAGATTCCGGTAGAACTAAAATATTATTGTTATAAGTTGCTTGGTATAAAGAAGCACGATGTGGAAATGTTAGGTTTGATGGTAAACGATCCAAATATTACGATAGAAGAGTTGCAAACCATACAGGTGAAAACTTTGGTCGTTGTGGGTACAAACGATATAATAAAAGAGAAACATTCTAGGTTGATAGCTTCTACTATGTGCAATTCTGAATTTGCTGTTGTAGAAGGCGACCATTTTGTAGCTCTACGAAATCCGGAAGCATTTAATGAAAAGGTATTGGCCTTTTTAAATAATAATGATTAAGTGTTATAAACATTATATTTGCGATGCCTGAATACCATACTTAGCTTTGCTGAGTATGGTATTCTGACATTGTACTTGAAATTTTTCTTTTCGTGTTATTTTCCCTTCTTTATTTCTTTTTATTGACTTTTGTGTCAACTTTTTTTCACTACAAGGTAAACATAAACAAAATCCGAGTAAACAACCAGTAAAATCCGAGTGAAGCTATTTTATTTGTTGAGAACAGATTTGTGCGTAACGACCTCACGGCATTAGCGTAACGCCATAACGGCATTAGCGTAACGCCGTTACGGCAATGACGTAACAACCTTACGCAAACTTTCCTTCCCACATAAACAAAATAGTTTTCTCGATAATTTGAAATGGAGATAAGGGAAGAATAATAAATATATTCTGTTTATCTTGTGTATGTAAGATTAATTGTTTAATTTTGCAGATTGAAATTTCGAGCGAAGTAGTAAATGGTGGGTTCTCTGTTTTGCTTGAAATTATTAGAGAAATGATTTTTAGAACTTGCCGATAAAATATAAATTTTATGGAAAACGATAAATATAGTACCAAAGTAATAGATGAAGATATAACCAACGGTATAGAAGATGAATACGGCTGCATATACAGTGCCGATGGTAAAATGCTGTTGAAAGGTTCAGATAGTGTAGAAAATTATATTATAAAATCCGGTACAAAAGTAATATGTGATTGTGCTTTTTGTAAATCTAAAACTTTGAAAAGTATAGTTATCTCCGACTCGCTAACTTCAATTGGTCATCGTGCTTTTGCAGGTTGTGTATCTTTGCAAGATGTAGTTATTCCCGATTCGGTAACGTCAATTGGGGCAGAATCATTTCGAGGTTGTAAATCCTTACAAAGTATAGTAGTTCCAAATTCGGTAACTGAAATTTATGGCCGACCATTCGCTTTTGGGACTGAAATTATATGTCATTCCGATAGATTCATAGTAAAAGATGACTTTCTTATAGATTTAGAAGAAAGACGATTGATACAATGCTTAAAAAATGATAAAGAGCATGTTGTTATTCCCGATTCGATAGCTGTAATTGATGGTTGTGCTTTTAGTGGTTGTACTAATTTGCAAAGTATTGTTATTCCCGATTCTGTAACTTCAATTGCTATATATGCTTTTGAGCGATGTCTGTCTTTGCAAAGTATAGTTATTCCTAATTCTCTAACTTCAATTGGAGATGCTCCTTTTTTAAATTGTGAATCTTTACAAAGTATAGTTATTCCCGATTCAATAACTAAAATTGGTAATTATGTTTTTTCAGGTTGTAAATCCTTGCAAAGTATTGTTATCCCTAATTCGGTAACTTCGATTGGTTGGTTTGCTTTTGAAAAATGTGTATCTTTACAAAGTATAGTTATCCCTGATTCGGTAACTGAAATTGGTAATATGGCTTTTGCATATTGTGAATCTTTACAAAGAATAGTTGTTCCAAAAGGAAAAAGAAAATATTTTGAAGGTATTTTGAATGTGGAATATCATCATTTGCTAAACGAAGAAGATTTTAGTGAACTTTAGAATGGCTTAAACATTAAGGCAATTTCTAAAAATTGTTTTGCAAGTGATTTGCGGAATTTTCTTGAGAAGATTTCTACTTTCTGTCTTACATTGAAAAAAAGTTTCCACGTAACTTACGTTTCAAAAGTGCCATACTTACGACCCAAAAGTATGGCACTTTTGGGTTAAAACTCACATAGTTTTGATGGCTAAGTGTGGTGGTTTTTGAAGGAAAACCAATGGGGTTTTATACAAGATGTATAATATTTTTTTGTCTTTCTATTTAATTTTTTACCCAAATCGTTTTATATACTAGTGAAGAAAGACAAAAATTATATTTTATGACAGAAATAAGAAAAACAGTAGCATTAAGTTCTGCAAGCAATCAAAGAAACAAAATTCAAATCTCGTTCTATGGTACAGAGTTCGATTATTGTGCAATAAAATCTGATGGTATTCTCGATTTTGGTCGAAACTATTGTGGTATGATCTGGAACGATGTGTATGATATTGAAGTGGAGGTAAACGATCTTACATTTACCGATGTATGCAAGATAAAGGTAAACACACTTCCTATGCAAATATTCGATTTTGAAAAAGAAATAGTCGGTATCAGGATGTTTGAGAACAAATCTCAATACTACTGCGAAATAGAAACCGACGAAGATTTCTGCATAGATAAATTGGAAATAAATCTCTACACTTGCCAATTGAAAATAGACAACATAATTACAGAACCTTACTCAGACACTACAATGTTTAGCACAATAGTATACAATGGTGTAGAATATCCATTAAACTGCGGAGTATCTAATTGTAAAGGTTCGGATTTGGTGTGGGGTATCGACCCTATGATGTTGAAGATTCGAAAAAGAACAATAAAGCGGTTGGTAAATATTTTGGAGTATGCAGCAGAGCAAAACCCAATACCCGCCGAAGATACTATGCTTACATCTTTAGCCACACCCGAAGATGTAGTAGCAGGTGTAAAAGACGAATATGGTGCAGTGTACAGCAGCGATGGCTTGCGACTGCTAAGTATGTCTAATTTCGACATTGAAACATACGCTATAAAACAAGGAGTAAAGGTTGTTTGCGATTGGGCTTTCTGTAATTGTCAGAATCTTAAAAGTATCGACATACCTAACTCTGTGGAACTGATAGGCAAAAATGCTTTCGAGAAATGTAATATGCTTATGCAGGTAAGTTTGCCAAACTCTATAAAAGAGATAGATACAGGAGCATTCCGTAGTTGCGAGAGCTTGCGACATATAAGCATTCCAAATGGTATTTCTACAATAGAAAGTGATACTTTTAGAGGCTGTATCAGTTTGAGGAGTGTTGAATTGCCAAATTCTGTAACGGTGATAGAAAGTGGGGCTTTCTCGAATTGCAAAATGCTACGAAACATTTCGTTGCCCAACACTATCGAGGTAATAAATAATTGGGCTTTCAGCAATTGCAGTAACTTGACCAAAGTTGTCATTCCATCGTCGGTTACTATTTTAGGAGTAGAATGTTTTGCCTATTGCAATAAATTAGAACACATAACGCTATCCAACTCTATTACTACTATCGAAGACAGTGCATTTCGCGATTGCAAAATGCTGAAAGAAATAGTGTTGACGGAAAGTGTAACAAATTTAGAGTCGTGGATATTTAAAAACTGTATTTCGTTGCAAAAAGTAACAATACTCAATCCGGCACCTACCATGAAAGAAGAAATATTCGTACACTGCAGCAATCTGCAAGAAATAATAGTTCCCAAAGGTAGCAAAAGTTACTTTGAAAATGTATTAGATAACAAATTGAAAAACATATTAAAACAAATTGAATAAAAATATTTTTCCATTTCTGTTTAATTTTTCTTCGGGTTTTTATTATATATAATCAGAATAAAAGTAAAATATAATAATATGAGTTGTACATCAGTAAACACCAAAACACTTATAGGTAGTATCGAGAAAATAATAGCTAAATCGGCTGAAATAGGCTATAGTGAAGAACTATTCAAAGAGTTGAAAGACGATTTGAAATATGTTTCCGACAAAATGACTCTGACCGAAAGAGAAGCACTTTTGTTTGCACTTGTCATGGACGAGTCGTTGGACGGCGGTGTCAGATTTTCGAATCTTACCACGAAACTAAATTGCAGCTCGATGCAGTTGTTGTCTTTTATCACCGAATTAGATTCGTTGGAAAAACGTAAATTGCTGAAGAGTGATAGCAGACGCAAGTCGGAAAAAGAAAATTATTTGGTACCAAAAAACATCATTTTGAAGGTCAAGAACAACGAAACCATCGAAGCAAAGCAAAATGAAACTATGTCGGAAAAAGAGTTTTTCGATGAAATGTCTGATATTTTTTATGATATAGATAATGAGAGAGAAATTATAGAAGCCATAGAGTTGCTTATGAAAGAGTATGCACACTTGCCGTTTTGTGCTGCTGTAAGAGATTTGGGAATACCAAAACTACATTATAATGAGAAATTGTTGTTTTACACATTTTGCGACGAATTTGTAAACGAAAACTCGGAGGACTTGTGCGAAAGAGATTATCTGAACCATTTCAATAAGTCGAACAAACGATATATGAAAAAGATGTTGAGCGAAAATAGATGTTCTCTTTTGACAAACAAGATAATAGAAGGCAAGAATAACGATGGTATTATAGATTTAAACAGTATGTCGTTGAGCAAATCTGTAAAAGAAAATCTGTTCCCGAACTTTTATATTTCTGCCAACGACTGCAACTGTAAGAGTTTGATACCAAGTACATCATTTGTGGAAAAAGAGATGTTTTACAGTCCTGTAGTGGAACAAGATGTAAACACATTGATACAGTTGCTAAGCAAAGAAAACTTTGCAAGCATACAAGGCAGACTGAAAGAACGTGGTTTTAGACAAGGATTTGCATGTCTGTTTTATGGTAGTCCCGGTACGGGCAAGACCGAAACAGTAAACCAGATTTGTAGAAAAACCGGTCGTGATGTGATGATAATAGATGTGTCTAAAATAAAAAGTGCATGGGTAGGGGAGAGCGAAAAGAATATAAAAAACGCCTTTGATAAATACAGAGAATATGTAGAAAGGATGGAAACCACGCCTATATTGCTTTTCAACGAAGCCGATGCTGTGTTGGGTATAAGAAAAGAAGGAGCTGAAAAAGCAGTAGATAAAATGGAAAACTCCATCCAAAACATTATACTTCAAGAGATGGAGCAACTAAACGGCATTATGATAGCCACAACAAACCTTACCAACAATCTTGACAAGGCTTTTGAACGTCGCTTTTTGTATAAGATAGAATTTGACCGACCAAACACCGAAGTTAAGAGTAAAATATGGCAGTCGATGATGCCAAATTTGAGTAGCGATAATGCCATGACACTAGCCAAGAAATACGATTTCAGCGGTGGCGAGATAGAAAACATTATACGCAAGTGCGAAGTAGAATCGATACTATACAATACCGATATAACATTAGAGATATTGGAAAAACTATGCAACAACGAAAAGATAGATAGACGACAAAGCGCAACAACGAAAATAGGATTCAAACAATAATAATAACAATACTGGGACGTTTAACGAAAAAGATAAGATTATGAACAAAGAAACATTATCCCGTCCGACAGCAATGTATATACACGGACTTGCGTCGGGTGCAAATTCGAACACAGGCAAAGAAATGCAAAAATTATTTCCAAACTACAATTGGTTGCTGCCCGAAGTGGGAGAGGTGCTGATTGAAGCTATCGACACTATAAACCAATGGATAGAAAAGCACAACCCACAAGTGATAATAGGCACATCGTATGGCGGACTGATGACCATGTATGCCAATGCTACCGACAGTGTAAAAATAGTATGCAACCCTGCAGTGAATGCCGAAGTGTCGTTTGTAGAAAAGATAGGTTTGGGCGAACACGAATACTTTTTGCAACGCCTTGATGGTGCCAAAACATTTGTTATAGACCAAGCCATTTGCCAAGGAATAACAGACTACAAAGCGAGCCACAACCCTATAGCCGGTGTGCAAAACCATGCTATATTTGCTGCAAACGATGAGGTTATAGGCAAGGACGCTACATTGAGCAACGCCGCATTCGCCTATGATAATGGATACAAAATACACATCGATGCCAAAGGTATGCATCGCAACACTCCGTCTACATTAGATATCATATCGAAAATAATAGCAGAACTATAGCCCAAAATCCCTGGTTTATATGTCTGGATATATAGGTTAGGTATAATGCTTTATGTCGTAAATTTACATCACGATGGAGTTGGATTTACCTCGTGATGTAAATCGATTTACATCACGAGGCAGATTTAGCTACATCCCCGATGCAAAAATGAATGGTTCTGTGTGGCTTTTAAAATGTTGTTTCCTAAAAAATGTGGTTTGTGTAATCTTGTAATTCTGTAGGTAGCGAGGTGGTGTGTGATTTTTTTGCAGTTCTATTTAATTTTTCAGCCAAATCTATTATATATATGTGTAAGAATGAAAAAACAACAAAATACAAAGATATGAGAAATATAGATTTAAAAACAATGCACGAACACATTAGTTCGATCAAAGCCGTTAGAGAACAAATTGATATTCTTTCGAATGTAAAAGATGAGTTTGATTGTGTGTATAGCAGCGATGGCCTGCGACTGATACAGATGAACAACCGCAAGATAAAATCGTACACAGTGAAAGAGGGTGTGAAAACTATTTGCGACAATGCCTTCAAAGATTGCAAACATTTGAAAACAATAGAACTTCCAAACTCGCTTACAACCATAGGGCATAGTGCTTTTGCCAACTGCAAAATGTTGCGAGATGTAAAACTTCCTGATTCTTTACAGCAAATAGACTCGAGTGCTTTTGCCTATTGTACATCTATAAAAGAAATAGAGTTGCCGAAATCTGTAAAAGTGTTGGGGTATAAAGTATTTGCGCATTGTACATCGCTTAGAAATGTCGACATCAAAAGCCAATTAAAATTTATTCCTGCCAACTGCTTCTACGAATGTATATCTTTGCAAAACATCATATTGCCCAATAGCATCGAAGTGATAAGTTGTGCCACATTTGGGTTCTGCAAGTCGTTAGAAAACATCGTTCTTCCCGACAATCTTGTAGTAATAGACAAAAGTGCGTTTATCAACTGTACAGCACTGAAAACTATAAGTATTCCGCAGTCGGTAGAGATGATAGCAGCCAATTGCTTTTCGAGATGTACATCATTAGAAAACATAGTGTTGCAAAATCAGACACTGGAAATAGACAAAGCTGCCTTTGTAGATTGCAAAAAGAAAGTGCAACTGAAAAGTAACTTTGCCGCTTAGCAATAAAACAGAAAGTATAAAGTTATTAATCAAAAAACAGATAAGAAATGAAAATGCAAGAAATGAATAAGAAACGATTATTTTTTGACATGGACGGAGTGTTAGTCGATTTCCAAACAGGAATAGACAAGCAAAGCAACGCTAAAAGAATACGAAGGCCGCTACGACGAAATACCCGGGATCTTCGGCTTGATGGAGCCTATGCCCGGAGCCATAGAAGCAGTGCATAAGCTAAACGAGCACTACGACTGCTACATACTATCCACAGCACCATGGAACAACCCCTCGGCGTGGAGCGACAAAGTGATATGGGTAACCAAATACCTTGACGACGTGTTCCACAAACGGATGGTTATCACCCACTGCAAAAACCTATGTAAAGGCGATATAATAATTGATGATCGCGACAAGAACGGCACCAAAGACTTTGAAGGAGAATGGATACCGTTTGGCTCCGCCCAATACCCCGACTGGCAAAGTGTCTTAGACTATCTGCTGCCCAACGAACAGCAATCTAAATAAAAACCCAAGCAAATGACTAGCAAAATTCGGGAGAAGATATTTTATTTGTTGAGAAAAGATTTGTGCGCAGTGACACTGCACCATGGTAGCACTGACACCGCTACAGTTCTTCTTCCCACATAAACGAGATAGTCTTCTCGATAATTTGGAGTGGAGATAAGGGATAGAGTATAAAATACATTCCGTTTATCTTGTGTATGTAAGATTAATTGTTTAATTTTGCAACTCGAAATTTCTAGCAAAGCGGTTAATGGTGGGTTCTCTGTTTTGCTTGAAATTAATGAAGAAATGATTTTTTAGAACCTACCTTTATGTACATTAATTCTCCTGATTTCTATTGGGTGTATATGAGAAGTAGGAGTATATAATTTTTTAATATGGATAAAGTCGATTTAACTACAAAATCTGTTGGAAATATAAAAGGTAATTTCTTTATACCTGATTATCAAAGAGGTTATCGTTGGAAAGAGGAAGTTGAAATGCTTTTGAATGATATTTCCGAAGTGGAGCAATGTCAAAATTATTGTTTACAACCGATTGTTGTAAAAAAAAGTGAAAATAATCAATTAGAGTTGATAGATGGACAACAACGACTTACAACGTTGTATCTAATTCAAAAATTTATAAAAACATATCGTCCTAAGAGTCAAATAGGATACACTATTACCTACCAAACTAGAGAAAACAGTAAAAAATATTTAGAAGAATTGGATTTTGATTCAATACCTGAAGAATATAACAATATAGATGAATATTTTATTTGTGAAGCTGCGAAAATTATTAAAAGGTGGTTTGATAGATTTAAAAACGAAGAGGAAGATAGATATATCGATGATGCTGCTGCAGCAAGTGATATACTAGACAAACTAAACAAATATGTTAATGTAATTTGGTATGAAGTTGATTCTTCCGAAAATTCAACGAAACTTTTTACACGCTTAAACATTGGAAAAATTCCTTTGACGAATGCTGAGCTTGTAAAAGCATTGTTTTTAAGCAGAAATAACGGAATTGATGATAAAAAACAATTAGAAATTGCTACTCAATGGGATTGTATTGAAAAAGAACTCGGAAATGATAATTTTTGGTATTTCATTACAAATGAAAATGCTGAAAGTTATGCGACAAAAATCGAGTTAGTTTTTAATCTTATGGCTAAGAAAAAAGAGGAGGATAAAGAGAGATTTCGAACATTTTTTTATTTTAGCAATGAAATAAAAAAAGTAGAAAATAAATTTTTTATATGGCAAGAAATATTGAGATATTATCAGAAACTAAAAGAATGGTATGAGAATTTCGAATTATATCACAAAGTTGGATATCTTATTAGTCTTGGTTGTTCTATCAATATTCAAGATCTTCTGAGTGAAGCTGAAAATATGAAAAAATCAGAATTTCAGAACTCTTTAGATGAAAAAATTGCCAAAAATATTATAGTTAATAAAGATTATTCTGAATTATCATATGAAAATAATAATGATCGCTACCAAATAGAAAAAATACTTTTATTATTTAATGTAGAGACAATTCGTAAAAAACAAGATGAATTTATGCGATTCCCATTTGAACGACATAAAAAAGAATGTTGGAGTTTGGAACACATTCATGCACTAAATTCGGAAGGCTTAAACAAAGATGAAGCTAGAAAAACTTGGCTAATAGAACATACAGAAGCTTTAAAAAGGGTAAATAAAAATGATGATTGTAAAGATTTGATTGATGATTGTACAAGGTTAATTGAAACAATTAATGCTCCAAATAATAAATCAAATATTGGAGATGAATTCAATAACCTTTTTGAAAATATTGTATCTAGACTATCTGAAGATGGAGAAATGGTGGAATGTCATACTATTGATAATCTTGCATTACTCACTTTAAAAGATAATTCTACACTCAATAATTCAACGTTTGATGTAAAAAGAAATAAAATTATCAATATGGATAAAACCAATGATTATATTCCAATTTGTACTCGTAGAGTTTTTTTGAAATATTATACGGAATCTGATAAAAATCAATATCATTTTTGGGGAAAAGCTGATAGAGAAGCATATATTGCTAATATAAATGATGTTTTAGAGCCATATTTTAAGATAAATGACAAAAAAATAGAATTATGACACCAGAATTAAAGAAATATACATTTAAAAATTTGATTGGATCATCATTTTCAATAGATGGAAAAAATGATCTAAAAATTACAGATGTTATTATACCTCGTATTCAACGTGATTATGCACAAGGAAGACAAGGAAAGTATGAAAATAGAATTAGAGATCGATTTCTAGAAGCTCTTAATAACGCGATAGTAAGCAAACAAGCTATCACTTTGGATTTTATGTATGGTGATGTTGAAAATAATAAGCTAACGCTATTGGATGGACAGCAACGATTTACCACATTATTTTTACTGCATTGGTACGCTGCAAAAAAAGATGGTATATGTAAAGAAGAATATGAATTCTTAAATAGTTTTTCATACGAAACAAGGTTTAGTTCAAGAGACTTTTGCAGAAGTCTCATAGAAAAAGAAATAAAATTCGATTCGAATAAATTATTATCGAACGAAATTAAAGATCAGGCATGGTATTCGTATGATTGGAAAAATGATCCCACAGTGCAAAGCATGCTGATAATGATTGATGCAATAGACCAAAGATTTCATAATATAAATAATCTATGGCAATCTCTGGTTGAAGATAATATTATTTCATTTTATTTCTTACCATTAGTGGACATGGGATTGAGTGATGAATTGTATATCAAAATGAATTCAAGAGGAAAACCTTTGACTGATTTTGAGCATTTTAAAGCTGAATTTCTAGATTTAATAAAAGAACAGGATGAGAATTTATACAAATATTTCAGTAGGAATATTGACATCGAATGGACTGATATGCTTTTTCCTTATCGTGGTGAAAATCAGATTATCGATGATGAGTTTATGCGATATTTTAAATTTGTAAGCCACATTTTATGTTATCAAAAAAATATGGATATCGAATATGATGAATTTGTATTATCAAAACAACTTTATTCAAAAGATAATGAAAACTCATTAACTAATTTAGAATTCTTGAAATCAGCATTTGATTGTTGGTATGGAATTAATATTAAAGAATTCTTTGACGATTTGTTTTATACAGAAGATTTATATTCAAGTGGAAAAATAAAACTATATAAAGAAGAAAAAAATCTATTTTTAAATTGCTGTAACTATCATGGAGAATTCTCAAATAATGGAAGAAATCGTTTGTTTTCTTTAAATGATATGCTCTTATTCTATGCAGTGTTGATCTATCGTATGAATATTAAATGTATTTCAGATGAACACTTTAGAAGAAGAATTCGTATTGTCAGAAATCTAGTAGAGAATTCACAATTCGAAATTCGTGAATATGATCAATATGGCAACAATCAAATGTCCCGTTTGTTAGATGATGTTAATGAAATCATAATGAATGGAAAAATTCCCACAGAGGATAGAGGTTTTAATCGTTTACAAAAACAAGAAGAAATAGATAAACTTAAATGGCTAATGCATAATAAAATATATCAAGATGAACTATTTAAGTTAGAAGATCATTATTTGCTAAAAGGTACTATTTCTATTGTTGGATTAGAACATCCAGAAAATTTTTCTAAATTTGGAATGTTATTCACAAAGAACTCTGATAAAGACTTAATTAATATTGCTCTATTAACAATTGGAGATTACTCTCAATGCATCAATCGTAAAACACAGTTGGGCGTAAAAACGAAAGATTCAGTTTGGGAAGATTTATTTCATCCAACAAAACAACGTAATGAAAATGATAGATTCTTAAACTCATCAAAAATAATTAATAAGTTACTGTCAAAAATTTCAAATGAATGTAAAGATATTCAATCTTTTCTTGAAAATATAAGAGATGAATATCTAAAAGATAATAATACTAAATTTGATTGGAAATACTATTTTATCAAGTATTCCGAAATGAGATATGATTCTTATGGTATGTATCGTTGGAAAGATGAAAATGAAAATGAAAATAAACCTAAACCATACGAGATAATAACAATGCATACTGAAAAATCTCTTAGTGGAAAAAATTGGAATACTTTTTCGTATACGTTAGCAACAAAGTTTCCAAACGACTTTGAATTAAATGATTATGCTCTTTATGGCGATAAGCTAAAAATAAAAGGGAAAAATATATTTATTGATATACTCAATGATAAATTTTCAATCATAGAAGAAGGTAAGGAATATAGAGAAATAAACATTAAACAAGATGAAGAAGATGGAATTGATTTAGAAGATAGAATCGAAACGATATATGCAAAATTAAAAGATATGCATATAATAAGCTAGTTATTATAATGGTGTCTCACGTGGAAAAAATCCACATAATTTACATATCAAAAAGTGCCATACTCTCGATCTGAAAGTATGGCACTTTTAGGTTTAAACTCACATAGTTTTGATGGTTAAGTGTTTTTTTTTATATATATGTGTTTTCATTTAATTTTTCCCTATTTTGTTTATATATAATTGAGAAAAGATTAATTATTATGAGAAAATATGATTTTATAAAAACAATTGCAGTAATAAGTTGCGAAGAGGCTGATGCGGAAGTTTTGTGCAAAGTGCTTAAAAAGAAACGTTGTCTTAAACGTGATATAAGCAAAATAGAAAATAGTTTGAATCATTCGGTTTATTATATTCAAACCGATAGTAATAGAAAAATATGTATCGTATTCAATGTGTCATTGCAGTTTATAAAGAATCTTGCATTCGAGTACGAACGTTGTTCGTTTGTGTTTGCCACATTAGAGGAGGATAATTTACATTGCCAATATTTCGAAAAAGAAGATGTAATGTTGCCGGCTTTTAAATGGAATCCATATATAGAACTTGAAACTTGGCATAACAGTATGATTGTAGATACGTGCGGTTGCTAC
>JAGCLZ010000084.1 GCA_017646685.1 Bacteroidales bacterium
GCCCTCGACGTTACGGTGCAAAAAACAATATTGGAACTGCTGGGCCATTTGCAGCAAAAGTATGGTATGGCCATAATATTCATCACCCACGACCTGGGTGTTATTGCCAACATTGCCCACGATGTGGCGGTGCTTTACAAAGGCGAGATAGTGGAACATAAGCCGGCCAAACAGCTTTTTGCCAACCCTTCGCACCCCTACACCAAGGGATTGCTGGCCTGCCGTCCGCCATTGGATAGCAGACCTATAAGGCTTTATACCGTGGCCGACTACCTTGGCGGCAATGCTGTCAACAATCCGCCATGCGAAACTGCCCAACAGCGCTCTTTGCGACATCAACAGATATACTCTCAGCCTCCCATCCTCAGCGTAAACGATCTGGAGGTAACATATCCTCTTAAAAAGAGTATTACCGGCAAGGTGCTACAGAGCCTGACGGCTGTGGACAAGGTGAGCTTTGATGTATATCGTGGCGAAACATTGGGACTTGTAGGCGAGAGTGGTTGCGGAAAAACAACTTTGGGTAGGGCATTGATGAGGTTGATAGACAAAAGCAGTGGCTCTATAACTTTCGAAGGCACACGCCTCGATACGCTCAGTAGAAAAGATATGCGTATGCTACGGCCCAAGGTGCAGATAATTTTCCAAGACCCTTATTCGTCGCTCAACCCTCGCATTACAGTGGGCGATGCCATTATGGAACCGCTGAGGGTGTGGAACAAAGGTGGCAAGAATAATCAGGAGCGTAAACAATACGTTATAGACCTTATGAAAGAAGTGGGGCTGGACGAGGAGCATTACAATCGTTATCCGCACGAGTTTTCGGGTGGTCAACGCCAAAGGGTGTGTATAGCACGTGCATTGGCTTTGAAACCCTCATTGGTGGTATGCGACGAAAGTGTGTCGGCACTAGATGTGTCGGTACAGGCTCAGGTACTTAACCTCCTCAACGACCTCAAAAACAAATGGGGTTTCACCTATATATTTATCTCGCACGACCTATCGGTAGTGAAGTTCCTTGCCGATAGGTTGATGATAATGCGGCAAGGTAAGGTGGTGGAGATGGGCGATGCCGATGATATATATAGCAATCCACAACAAGAATATACTCGAAACCTTATCAGTGCCATACCAAAAGTGGAAATTAATAAAGGCAACTTCTAAAAATTCCACGTTTCGGATAAACCAAAGAGTGTTCTTTGAAACTTTTGCGTGGTTGACTTCGTCGATGTTGCTATCGCTCGAAAGAGCTAATGCTGGGGCATTGCTCTTTACTCGCTTAATCGCAACGTTTACGTTTTTCTTGGAATCTTTCTATTTCTTTTTCAATCGCATAGCCCGCTATGCTCAATCAAAAGAAAGTAGAAATCTTCTCAAGAAAATTCAGTAAATCACTCGCAAAGCAATTTTTAGAAGTTGCCTAAATAAAACAAATCTATCACACTTAGTTGTAGATTGCAATCTTAAAGGTTATAACATAGAATGATTATATGCTGTGAATCAAACAAAAAAAAGAGAACTACCAAAGTAGTTCTCTTTTTGTATAATTGTTATTGATTTTATTTTCCTGATGTATATCCTTTCAGCAGACCAACGTTTGCTTCGGCAACAAAATCAAATATCATTTTGCCTTCATCAGTATTGGCATACAATTCTTTTGCCAATTCCACTGCACGCGAAACAGTGTATCCCTTTTGGAACAGATAGCGGTATATGTCTTGGATAACGTTGATAGACTCTTTAGAGAAGCCCCTTCTGTTTAAACCAACCGAATTGATACCAGCATAGGCTATAGGGTAGCGTGCTGCTCTTATGAATGGCGGAACGTCCTTGTCAACCAGCGAACCACCTGCAGTTATTACATGGTCGCCAATCTTTACAAATTGCAATATCGCAGTTTTTCCACCAAGTATTACATAGTCACCTATAGTAACGTGGCCTGCCAAAGTCGCATTATTGGCCAACACGCAGTTGTTTCCTACAATACAATCGTGAGCAACGTGTACGTAGGCCATCAGCAGGTTGTTGTTGCCTATTTCTGTTCTTCCCAATGCCGATGTACCTCTGTTGATGGTTACACATTCGCGAATAGTGTTGTTGTCGCCAATAATTACAGTTGTATACTCATTATTGAATTTCAAATCTTGTGGTATGGCAGCTATAACGGCACCTGGGAATATTCTGCAGTTTTTACCTATTCTTGCTCCCGGAAAAATAGTTACATTCGGACCTATCCATGTACCGTCTCCTATCTCAACGTCATCGTAAATAGTAACGAAGTTGGAGATTTCTACATTTTCTCCTATCTTTGCATTGGGGTGTATATCAGCAAATTTCGAGTGCATGATTGTAATTAATTATTTTTATTTTTTATTACTTGAGCCATCATTGAAGCCGAAGATACCAATGTTTTTCCAACATATATCTCGCCATCCATCTTAACGAAAGTTCTACGTAGAGGTTCGGTAACTCTTAGTTTGATAATCAATGTGTCGCCTGGAACTACCATTCCACGGAACTTAACATCGTCTATTTTCGCAAAGTAAGTGGAGTAGTTTTCAGGATCGGGAACGTCTTTCAGTACAAGTACGCCACCTGTTTGAGCCATAGCTTCTATTTGCAACACGCCAGGCATAACGGGTTGTCCCGGAAAATGACCTTGGAAATAAGCTTCATTTCCTGTAACGTTCTTTATACCTATTATATAATCTTCGCCCACTTCCACAATCTTATCTATCATCAAGAATGGGTAACGGTGTGGCAATAAACCTTTTATTTGGTTTATATCATAAACTGGTTTTTGGTTTGGATCGTAAGTTGGGATTTTTGAATTATCACTCATATCTATGTGGTTTTTAACTAATTTAGAAAATTCAACATTTGATTTATGACCTGGACATGATGCATAGAAATGTCCTTTTATTCTTCCGCCTATCAACGACAAATCTCCAATAAAATCTAGGAGTTTGTGGCGTGCAGGCTCGTTTTCATAGTGCTTTTGTACATTGTTCAAAATACCTTCTTTTACCTCTATCGTTGTAATATCCTTGTTAAACAAACTGGCCAAGCGGTTCAAATCATCTTGATTAAGTTCCTTGTTTACAAAGATAAGTGCATTGTCAACATCGCCACCCTTTATAAGGTTTAATTTTTGAAGGTATTCTATTTCGTGGAGAAAAACAAATGTTCTACATTTAGACAATTCTTTTTCGTAGTCGTCTGTTTCAGAGTATTTGGCAATCTGTTCGCCCAAAACCCTTGTGTTGTAATTTATAAAGGTTTGTACTTTAAAATCGTCAGCAGGTACGCCTATAATTTCTATATCATTGTCTGTGTCGCGGTAGCAGATGGTTTCTTTTAGAGTATAGTATTTCCGTTCTGCTTCTTGTTCAACAGTACCTGTCTTTTTGATTTCTTCTACCCAAAAACGTGGACTTCCATCTAGAATAGGAATTTCATCGCCATCAAGTTCTACAACTACGTTGTCAACGTTCAATCCCGTTAGTGCAGATAGTAGGTGTTCGATGGTGGCAATACGTACTCCGTTTTTGTTCAAGGTGGTTCCTCTCGAAGTGTCTCCCACATATGTTACCAAAGCAGGTATTTCGGGTGCGCCTTCAATGTCTACCCTTCGAAAAATCACACCACAATCAGTGGCGGCAGGCAGTAGTGTTACTCTTACATTCTGACCGGTATGTAGGCCTTTTCCACAGAGCTGTATTTTATCTTTTATTGTAGTTTGTTTCTCCATAACGGTGTGCAAAGGTACGAAAAATAATTCATATAGCGAAAATTAATTATATGTATTTAATAATCACGTATGTATAATTATAGATGATTTATTTTCCGCATTATCATTTCTACTTTGTATATTGATTTTTTTAATATTGTTTTCTGTTTACAGGTTTTAATTTGTAGTTATCCATTTTGTAAATGTATGTTGCTTGATTTTCGAAGCCGTCTGTTTCTGTCGGGCGTTTGAAAAGCATTGGATACATAATGGCTGAGTTTGGAGTTAAATTTGGGGTCTTCCAAAATTCCGAACCTCTTCTGTGTAGTCCTAAAACAAATTGGATAATCAAATCATTACCGATAAGTGCATAATCACCGATAGGTTCTGTTTTAAATCTTTCTTTAAACTTGTCGATAAATTCTTTATGATTGGGATTTGAATAATCCAAGAATGTATTATTGATAGTATGGTATTCCAATCGTTGCAATTGATTGTAATCAATATCATTATACATCTTTATGTAGTTTTGGGTCGTTATAAGCGTAGGGGTCGTTTTCTTTAACGAGAAGAGTTTGTTTAACAAGTTGATAGTATATGCTTTGTTTTTTCCGGGTGCTTCGTCGTAAATACTTACTACAACATTACCGTTGTCGTTTTTGAGCATTTGTAACAATCTGTTGCTTGCTGCCCAACTAAACAAAGTATATTCAATGTCTTTTTGTTCGGATAATTGTTTTTTAAACTCGTCGAACCATTGTTTTTCTAAACTCGAATTAGAATGTATCAGATATAAGTGCGGATTATTAAAGTTGTTTTTTACAACACCAAGTATTGCTTTTACCGAGCCTTCAATTGATGGCATATATTTTATCACATAAGGATTGTCTTTTAATATTGCATCTCTATCAGACAATGAATTGATGACAAATATTCTGTTTTCTTTTGCTAGTTCGGCCAACTTTTCGAAAGAATGTTGAAACAGAGCTGCTATTATAAAATCAGATTTCGCTATATCATATTCATTAAAGGCTTGTTCTACTTTCTTCGGATCATCGTCCGGAATATCCACAACATTCAAAACCACGTTATAGCCTTCCGCTTCCAAATAGTCCAAACCCATCAATATACCTTCATAGAACTGTATGAAAGTAAAAGATTTGTATGTTCTGCGACGACGTTGCTCAATGTCGAATTTTGATGTGGATATTTCGCCTATATTATCCAAAAATAACGGCATCATGAGTGTAACATGAATCTTATTTTTGTCAATACGGTCGCGCACAGAAAAGTTGAAAGGAACCTTCTGTGTTTTTACTTTATCCGAACTATTGTCAGTGTTTGTATTTTCAGTTCCTTCTAAAGGCATCTTTAGAATCATTCCAACCTTAAGTCCCGACTCTTTCAACTCCGGATTCAAATTCTCTATATCATCAATAGATACTCTGTATATCTTGGAAAGGTTATATAATGTTTGACCTTTTTTTACTTCCACATATCTGTATGATGATTTTTCGGGAGCATTGCCGTCGTTGTCCATTATAGGAATCCAAATAGTGTCGCCTATCAACAACTTATCCATATCTTTTTTTATCACAGCATCGTAGTATTTTACTCCGTATGCACGTGAAACCGAAAAAACAGTTTGTCCATGCTCTACTACATGAACATAATATTTTTTTCCGTTCAATGTTTGTTTTACTTTGGATTTGGTTATACTCTCTTGTCCAAAGCTAACAAAGAATATGAACAACACTGTAAGAAAAATACTCGTCTTTTTCATATGGAAGAGTTTAAGTTGTTAATTAGAAATATCCACTTATATCTGATACATTTTTATATATTATTCCCATTCAATAGTTGCAGGTGGTTTAGAGCTTATGTCATACACTACTCTGTTTACACCTCTTACTTTATTGATAATGTCATTAGACACTTTGGCCAAGAAGTCGTATGGAAGGTGAGACCAGTCGGCTGTCATACCGTCGATAGATTCTACTGCACGTATTGCCACAACGTTTTCGTATGTACGTTCGTCGCCCATAACTCCAACTGATTGAACAGGAAGCAACACAGCACCGGCTTGCCATACTTTGTCGTATAATCCAAATTCTCTAAGTTGGCTTATAAATATGTGGTCTACTTCTTGTAGAATAGCTATCTTTTCGGGAGTGATATCGCCCAATATGCGTATAGCTAAACCAGGACCTGGGAATGGATGACGGCCCAAAAGATCTTGTTTTAATCCTACTTGTTGACCTACTTTTCTTACTTCATCTTTGAACAAAGTGCGTAGAGGTTCAACAACTTTTAATTTCATATACTCGGGCAAACCACCTACGTTGTGGTGTGATTTGATAGTTACCGAAGGACCTTTTACCGAAGCCGATTCGATAACATCAGGATAAATTGTTCCTTGAGCCAACCACTTAACGTCTTTTATTTTTTTGGCTTCTTCGTCAAATACGTCAATAAAAGTTTTGCCTATTATTTTTCTCTTCTTTTCGGGATCTGTTACACCTTTAAGTTCGGAATAGAAAAGGTCTTTTGCATTTACACCTTTTACGTTCAATCCCATATCTTTGTACGATTCAAGTACGCTTTCAAATTCGTTTTTGCGCAGCAATCCGTTGTCGACAAATATACAATGTAGGTTTTGGCCGATGGCTTTGTTGAGCAATACTGCTGCCACAGACGAATCTACACCGCCCGAAAGGCCAAGTACAACCTTATCGTTGCCAAGTTGTTGACGTAGTTGGTCAATCATTTCGTCAACAAAAGTTTGAGAAGTCCATGATTGGTCGCAACCGCAAACACCTACTACAAAGTTCTTGATCAATGTCAATCCGTCCAACGAGTGTGTAGTTTCGGGGTGGAACTGAATGGCGTATGTTTCTTCGCCTTCAATGCGGTAACCGGCATATTTCACATCTTTGGTACTACAAATCAATTTGTAGTTGCTTGGAATATCCAATATAGTATCGCCGTGCGACATCCATACTTGGCTCTTTTCGGGTATTCCCTTCATAAGAACACAGTCGTTATCAACAAAGTGCAGATTTGCACGTCCGTACTCGCGATGAGCTGATGGCGACACGTGTCCACCACCTATTTTTACCAAGTATTGGGCACCATAGCATATTGCCAATAAAGGCAATTTACCTTTGATGTTGGATAAATCGGGAATAGGTGCATCTTTGTCGTTGCAGGAATATGGGCTACCTGACAATATTACACCTTTTACATCAGGAGTAATCTCCGGAATTTTATTGTAAGCGTATATTTCACAATAAATATTAAGTTCTCTTACTTTGCGTGCAATTAGCTGAGTGTACTGAGAACCAAAGTCTAGTATCAATATTTTTTGCATAATATTTCGTATTGAATAAACTTCAAAGTTACGTATTTTTTTGCACTTATCACTCATTTTGTTGATAAATTATTTCCTTTTTCTTGAAATATTATCTTCAATTGTTTGATATATAAAAAATTATCCGATTGAAATTTTATTTTTATACTTTCATTTCCTTACCTTTGACGGGTATACATTTATTTCTGATGTTTAGTTGGATTTACTTCGAATAATGGTATTGGTATTAAGTTGCTCGCTTGTTGACAAAATCACTATTATACCTAATCTATTTTTACACCCTATTGTCGAGCGAATCACAATAGGGTGTAACGAGCTTGACAGTATACCGTCAGCCGTTAGTCCGATATGCAGGCTTAAAAATAAACTCGTGATGTAGTTTGATTTTCCTCCCGATGCCGGTGCAACTGCCTCGTGATGCAGATAAATCTCACTCCTGATATAAATCTCACCTCCTTATTTGATCTATTTATAGCTTCTATATTTATATTTATGACTCGTGTTTTTGTATTTACGTAAGATTAAATATCGGAAACTTGATTCATTCTATGATTGGTTTCGTAAAAAAAAAGAGGGGTTCACACTCTATGCAAATCCCTCTTCTCGTTTTCAATTTGGTAAATTAATAATCTATTCGTTTAAATTCTCCCTTTTTGTTGAACTTAAGCTCAATGTCGTTGGTTAGTTCAACTTCGTAGTGATGATGTTCTCTTTTTATTTTTTCTATGCGGCTGCCGGAATAATTGTTGGCTACATAGTCTACTATATTTTGTATAATCACACCCTTAGGTATCTCGGTCATGGGGCTTTTTATTTCCTTCCATTCACCTTTTTTATCAAATTCTATTTTTGTATTGTTTTCAAGATGAACATCGTATGTTACTTCCAATCCGTCTTTGTCCATTTCGGCTTTAACTACTTTGACATCATTCCAATAGGTTGTCAAAAACTTTTGTGCTTTTTCGGGAAGTTGTTCTACTTTGATGGGGTGGTCGTGTCCTGCAAAGATGGTTCCCAATCCCATAAATAAACTTACTGTCAATAAAATCAATTTTTTCATAATCTAATTCTGTTTTTTGATGATACAATTGTTTTGATTTTCTAAACAAATTTACTATTCGATTGGTTTAATCTTCGTATCTTTCGAAGTTGAACGAAAGGTCAAATACCAATTCCAAACCATTGTTTAGCTCTACATCGTAACTGAAAGTATTCCTATCTATTTCTACCGCATACGATTCGGGGTGATTGGTTTCGATATAGTCGCATATCTGTTCGCCCAATACGCTATTTGGCACAGAGCCGGAATGGCAATCTACATTATACCACTCGCCATCCCCCTTGAAGTCTACATTGTTACCACTAGTAAAATTTACCTCATAAGAATGGTCTAATATTTCGTTATCTTCCATTATATATGAAATAGTTTCGTTTGGAAAATGTGTGTTCAAAAATTCTCTTGCCAAAAGAGGAAGGTCGTTGAATGTAATTTTTGTGTACTCGTCTTCACAGCTTGTGAATAAAAACATGGTAGATAGTACCATTGATGCTAGGATTAAATTTAGTTTTTTCATTGTTTTCTTCATTTTTGTGTTACAATAATTATTTATTATATCATTTGTGTTACATTGTAGATTACTTCATGTTTGTAATCATTACAATTAGTTAGTACCAAAAGCATCAACAACCTTTTGCCGATACTATGAATATTAATATCCTTTAATGAAAATATTAAAAGAAAATTATTGGAATATTAAAATTGCAGAGTAGGTAAATTCATGTCTTCGACAAGTTTTTTCATTATCTTATCGGCCTCTCTAATTATCTGTCTGGCCCAATATAATTTTTGTTCTATTTGTTGATTTGCTGTTAGTTTCCACTCAAGACCCGGTGTGTTACGCATTTTTTCGGTAAGATAAAACGAACACAGTGCGGCCGATACCGAGATATTGAAACTTTCGGTAAATCCGTACATCGGGATTTTAACAAAAGCATCGGCTTTTTTTATGGCGGTTTCTGTAAGTCCGGTTTTTTCGGTACCAAATACTAGAGCTATTGGTTGGCTAATATCCAAATCTTGTAGCATTACATCGTTTTCATGTGGGAGAGTGGCTATTATCTTATACCCTTTCTTACGTAAATCGTCGTATGCCAATAAGGTATTGTTTTCATCTTTTTTGTTGTAACGATAGTAGTTTACCCACTTCGACGAACCCAATGCCACATCGGGATTCAATGTATATTCGTATTGGTTTTCTATGATGTGAACATCTTGTATTCCAAAACAATCGGCTGTGCGTAACACTGCACTTGCATTTTGAGATTGGAATATATCTTCCATCACCAAAGTTATATGCTTGGTTCGATTTTGTATGTTTTGGTCGAGAAGTTGGCGTTTGTTTTCCGAAAAGAATTCCGTTAAGGCTTCGTACAATTGTTCCTTCTGTTCATATGTATAATTACTGAATAATTGACTATATTTTTGCTTAATTTCTGGCATATCAATTTGTTTTTATGTAGATTAGTATATAAAAAATAATTATTTTGTATTTGCAAAGATAGCAATTATTTTATTATTTGACTATTTTTTCGTACCTTTGCAAGTGTGAAACAAATAGTGAAGAACATATTAGGATACTTATTCATAGCACTTTACATGTGTTATGCGGTTTCTACGTCTATGTTTATTCACACCCACTACTATGAAGGGCAACGTGTTGTTCACTCTCACCCCTTCCTTATGGGAGAAGGTGGAGCTTTAAATCACACACACACTGCTTCGCAATCTGTTTTTATACACCACATCTCTACAACATTGCTATTGGTAATATCATCGGCTATAGGAGTTGCCGTGCTATTTATAACATTATCCAAAGAATACCATCACGAAATACAAGCAGCAACCTCTCGCTTTATGCTGTATTTCTCGTTGCGAGCCCCTCCATCGTGCGAAAGCATACTTTAGCAATAAGTAACATACTCAATATTAATTAGAAAAAATAAATCATAGATTTTTCCCTGCGGTGATTTTAGTGCTATATCCGAGGTTATCGGCAGGGAGGTACATTAATAGTTAATTTCTAAAAATTCACTTGTTTGGAGAGCAATGTTACGAAGTTTTTTTGAAATCATAAATGGTTGATTTTTAAATTATTCAAGATTTATGTGTGAACCTTCCAAGATTCATATCTGAACCTTCTAAGGTTCGCGTCTGAACCTTCCAAGGTTCACGAAACACCTCTCCAAAGGTTATTCTTTAATGGTGGAAATTGACATTTTATCAAATGGAAGATTCAAAAAATATCGTAAGACTATTTCAAGAACTTCTCTTTTCGGATAATTCTTGAAAGTCGTGCTTGATTGACTTCGTCAACACTCCACAAATCAGTTACAAACTAATTTTTAGAAGTTGCCAATAATTATTCGATACAAAAAAGATGAAATATATATATATAAAATACAATATGCTGCTTATAACAATATGCATTTTTTGTTTAAGCATACAGCCATTACAGGCTCAAACAAAGACAGATTCACATATACATGGCCATGTATTGGATGCCCAAACAGGCGAGCATCTTCCGTTTGTGAACGTATATATAAAAGGTACCACCATAGGTACAGCCACCAACGAAAGTGGACACTACCACCTCGAAAATATTCCACTGGGAACCCACACAATAGTTGCATCGTGTATGGGTTATAAACCTGTGGAGAAAAGCATAACCATATCCTCGAATGGTACAAACAAGCAAATACACTTTGAGATAAATGAAAATGCAGTGGTGATGAAAGATGTGGTGGTCTCGGCCAACCGTTGCGAAGTTGATCGCAAAGAAGCTGCTACAATTGTAAACATAATAAGTCCCGATGTGTTTGCCAATACAAACTCGGTAAACCTCGCCGAGGGATTAAATTTTCAAGCAGGACTTAGAGTAGAAAATACATGTCAAAACTGCGGAGTAAATGCCGTTCGTATCAACGGTTTGGAAGGAAAATACTCTCAAATACTTATCGATAGCCGCCCGGTTTTCAGTTCTCTTGCAGGTGTGTATGGGTTGGAACAGATACCGGTATCTATGATGGAACGAGTAGAGGTGATACGCGGTGGCGGTTCGGCAATATTTGGTGCCAACGCCATTGGCGGTGTGGTAAACATTATTACTCGCGAACCTCTACGCAACACCCTGGAAGTGTCAAATACTACTCAACATATTGGTGGCAAAGCATGGGACAACACCACGTCGATAAATGCTGCATTACTATCGGCCAACCGAAAAATGGGTGCTTATATATTTGGCATGGCTAGGGATAGACAAGGTTATGATCACGATGGCGACGGATATACCGAACTTGGCAAATTGAAAGGTACTTCGATAGGAATGAGAGCTTACTACAAATTTTCAAACAATTCCAAACTATCGGCTGAATATCATGCCATGCACGAATTTCGTCGTGGGGGCGACAGCATTGATATGATGCCACATCAGGTAACTGTGGCCGAACAAGCCGAGCACTACATTAATGGCGGAAGCCTTACATATGACTTTATTTCGGACGATACAAAAACTCGTTTCTCGCTATTCTCGTCGATGCAAACCGTAAGTCGCAACACATATTATGGTACACAATACGACGTAAATGCATATGGTACTTCGGATGATTTTAGTTTGGTGAGTGGAGGACAATTCAATCATTCGTTCGACAAACTGTTGTTTATGCCATCGGAGTTTGTGGCCGGGTTGGAATACTCTGTCAACAAACTCGAGGATATACAACTTGCTTATAATAGAACATTGGAACAAAATATTTATATAGCCAGTGCTTTTGCCCAAAATGAGTGGAAAAACCAACGTATGGGACTGCTTTTAGGTGTGCGTGCCGATAAGCATAATTTGGTAGACAATGTAGAGATTAGTCCGCGTGCCAACCTGCGCTATGCCTTTGGCAAAACATTGGTGGGCCGACTCAGTTACTCGTCGGGATTTAGGGCTCCGCAGGCTTTCGACGAGGATTTGCACATTATGGCTGTTGGTGGCGAAGTGGCTATAATAAGTCTTAGTCCGGATCTCGAAGCCGAACATTCCACTAGTATAAGTGGGTCGCTGACATGGACCCCCAAGATAGGCGACAACGAATTGATGCTTCTTGCCGAAGGTTTTTATACCAACCTAAGCGATGTGTTTGTATTAACAGAAAAAGGATTTGATGCACAAGGTAACCTATTGCTCGAACGCCAAAACGGGTCGGGAGCATACGTAGCCGGGGTAAATATGGAGGCAACCTATTCGCCATTCATAGATCTAAACTTCCAGCTGGGATATACCTATCAGCAAAGTCGATACAAGGAACCCGAACAATGGTCGGACGATGTGGAGGCTCAAACCCGAATGTTCCGCACTCCGGACCATTACGGATATTTCACCATCGACTATACTATGCTCAATTCGCTTAAGTTTTCGCTTTCCGGAACATATACCGGTAGCATGCTGGTACAGCACTTTGCCGGATATGTCGAAAAAGACGAGCAGGTGGAAACACCTCAGTTTTTCGATATGACGCTGAAAATTGCATACGACATCAAGGTGTCGAACAATAGCAGTTTGCAAATAAATGCAGGTGTCAAGAATATTTTCAATTCCTACCAAAACGATTTCGACAAGGGAGCAAATCGTGATGCGGGCTTTATATATGGTCCGGGTTTACCACGAACTTTCTTTATAGGGCTGAAAATGGGAATATAACTTAGATATTCACAATATGTTTCAACAAAAAAAGCAATAGACCTTGAGGTTTATTGCTTTTTTGCTAAATGCGGGTTTCAAAATATATGTATCAGAACTTTCTTTTCTCGAGCATAGGTACGAAACGGAAATTGCCAAAAGTTTCTGTTTTCAGTTCGGTATCACTAAGTTTTGTTATTAGTCTCATTTCTTGAATTTTGTCACCTACCGGTATTACCATCATTGCACCTATTTTCATTTGTTCAATAATGGCTTGAGGAACTTCCGGAGCACCGCAAGTTATTATTACTTTATCGAAAGGGGCATAAGCCGGTAGTCCCTTATATCCGTCTCCAAGGAAAGTTTTGGCATTGTAGCGAAGTTCGGCAAGGTGGAGTTTGGCTTTGTCGAACAAACCTTTGTGTCGTTCCACACTAAATACTTGAGCTCCCAACTCACAAAGTACGGAAGTTTGATACCCCGAGCCTGTACCTATTTCCATAATTTTTTCGCCGCGTTTTATTTTAAGTAGTTGAGTTTGAAAAGCTACTGTTGAAGGTTGTGAAATAGTTTGGTCACAAAGAATGGGCAAAGCCCTATCTTCATAAGCTATAGTATCGAAAGTTGATTCCAAGAAAAAATGTCGGGGTATTTTTTCGATAGCTGCCAACACGGCTTCATCGCTTATACCTTTTTCTCGTAGTTCCTCACACAATCTCTTTCGCAATCCTTTATGTTGAAATGTATCTATAGGCATGAACTTTTATTATATCAATGTGGATGGTTAATGTATGCTATTATTTAAATCTGTTTTTCAGAGTCTCTAAATTGTCAAGTGCAGTGTAGTCGGGTTGAGTGGGTACCACCGAAACGTATCCGTTATCTAAAGCCCAAATATCTGTATCTTGTTTTTTATCAGTGCAAACAAAATTGCCAGTAAGCCAATAATAATCTTTTCCAGTGGGGTCTGTTCGTTTTTCATAACTATCGGCCCAATAGGCTTTAGATTCTCGACATACACGTATCCCCTTTATTTCGTTGTATGGTAGATTAGGGATATTTACGTTGAGCGATATTCGTTCGGGTAGTCCATTTTTCAATACATATTCGATTATGTTTTTTATGAAAGGGATGCAAGCCGAAAAATCGGCATCACCATCGTGGTTAAGGAGTGAAAAACCTACTGCCGGCATGCCGTTTATGGCCGCTTCAACAGCGGCACCCATTGTTCCGGAGTATATCACATTTATCGAAGCATTGCTACCATGGTTTATGCCTGAAAGCACTAGAGAAGGTCGCCTATCACAAAAAAAGGCTTCGGCTAGCTTTACACAATCTACCGGTGTGCCGTTGCATGCATATATTTCCAATCCATCTTCTGTCTTAACTTTTCTTACCCGGAGTGGCTGATTGGTTGTAAGTGCATGGCTTTTGCCGGAAGCATTCAGTTCGGTGGACATTACCACTATGTCGCCGTACTCTCGCACCGTCTCTATTAGTACATGCAATCCTTTTGCTGAAACACTATCATCGTTGGTTATCAATATCAATGGTTTCATATTGCTGTTATTCTATTGTGCGGTTTATGTATTTGTCGTAGCTTTTTTCTTTTCTCTGATAGTTTTCGTCTGAAAACAAGGGCGATGATATAAGATAATCTGCTGTAGTACGATTGCAAGCCATGGGTACGTTATATAGTACTGTTATTCTTAGCAATGCTTTTACGTCTACATCATGGGGTTGCTGTGTCATGGGATCCCAAAAAAATACCACCATATCAATGCTACCATCGGCAATGAAGGCTCCTAATTGTTGGTCCCCACCAAGAGGTCCCGACTTGAGTTTTTGAACAAATACTTTTTTGTGTTCTTCTACAGAATTGTTCAATGCATCTTCTACCAAACGACCTGTTGTGCCTGTGGCAACAATTTCGTGTTCGGCAAGTATTGTTTTATTTGCTTCAACCCAATCGACCATTTCGTGTTTACAGCTATCGTGAGCCACTAGTGCAATTCGTTTTTTCATCATTCTAATACGATATTTGAGAAAAAAGAGGGGTAAATAAAATTCACCCCTCAACATTAATCCATGAAAACAAATATTTGATATTACTTTTTACTACTTAGCCAAAGCTTTGTCAACAATATCTTGATCTACCAGAATACGTCCGCAGTGTTCACAAACTATAACTTTTTTGTGCATTTTTATTTCCATTTGGCGTTGATGAGGAATTTTGTTGAAACAACCACCACATGCATCACGGTCTACCATAACAACTGCCAAACCGTTGCGTGCAGCATTGCGTATGCGTTTGTATGCCGAAAGGTAGCGTTCTTCAATAAATTGTTCTTGCTCTTTCGATTTTTTCAACAATCCAATTTCTTCCAATTCGGTTTCTTTTGTGATTTCTTCTAACTCTTCTTTTTTTGCAACCAAATCGGCTGTGCGAGTTTCCAACATATTTTTTGCAATCTCAATATGTTGATGCTTTTCTTTTATTTTAGCATTGTTGTCCTTTATTTTGCGTTCGCAAAGTTGTATTTCCAAATTTTGGAACTCTATTTCTTTGTTCAACGACTCAAATTCGCGATTGTTGCGTACGTTTTCTTGTTGTTTTTCGTATTTCTTTATAAGCTCTTTATGCTCGGCTATCGCATTTTTATGGTCAACTATAGCTTTTTCTGCCAATGCTATTTCCGATTGGAAGTTAGAAACACGAGTGTTTAAACCGGCTATTTCGTCTTCCAAATCTTGAACTTCCAAAGGCAATTCGCCTCTAATGATACGAATTTTATCTATTTCGGTATCCACATGCTGTAATGTATATAGAGCAATAAGACGATTTTCTACTATAATATCTACTTCTTGTTGGCGTAACGCCTCGTTAATCATTGCTTCTTTCTCAAGTTCAGCCAATTTTTTCTTTGCCATATATCTGTGTAAATTATTGTTTTATAATCAAATATATAATACAAAACCTCGACTTTTTGCCGAAATTCGGGAAACAAAGTTACTAAATTTTTCAGATATTTCCCAATAAATTAATTCTTTTACGAATTGTTCACTTTCGAAATGTCCAATATCGGCAAGAATTATATTGTTTTCGGCTTGCTGAAAATCGTGATATTTCAGGTCGCCGGTAAGATAAATATCGGCTTTGGCGGCCTTGGCGTTGCCTATCAAAAAACTTCCGGAACCTCCGCAAATAGCCACTGTTTGTACTTCAGGAAAGCATAATTCTGAATGTCGAAGCATGGGGAGATTCAACACTTCTTTTACTTTTTTCAGAAATTCCACCGTAGGCATTGTATTGGGTAATGTCCCTACCATGCCGGCACCTGCGTTGTCCCATGGGTTTGCAAGTGGTATGCAGTCGTAGGCCGGTTCTTCGTAGGGGTGGGCTGCTTTGAGCGATTGTACTATGTGTCGTTCGTGCATGATTGGGTATATTACTTCTATTTTTACCTCCTCCTCGGTGTGAAGCTCTCCGGCTTGGCCTACAAAGGGGGTGGCACCCTTGCCGGCGCGAAAAGTGCCTTTGCCCGTGGCGTTGAAACTGCAACAGTCGTAGTTGCCAATGCCACCGGCACCGGCTTCAAAAAGAGCATCCCTTACCTTGGTGGCATAGCTTGATGGAACATATACTGCCAACTTTCGTAGCTTGTCGTGCATAGGGGAGAGAATATGGGTGTTTGTTATTCCCAGTTTTTTTGCCAAAATGGCGTTTACACCCGTCGAAAGGTTGTCGAGGTTGGTGTGTGCAGCATATACGGCAATGTTGTTTTGCACCAAACGGTAAACCATTCTGCCTGTAAGGCTGTCGGTAGTGATGCGTTTGATGCCTGTAAAAATAAACGGATGGTGGGTTACTATTAGATTGCAACCATATTGCAGTGCCTCGTCTATAACTTCCATACTAAGGTCCACGGCCACCAATAAGCCTCGGATTTCTTCGTCTCTACTGCCAAGCAGGAAACCCGAATTGTCGTACGATTCCTGCAAAGCTGGCTGAAAACGATTATCTAAATACGAAATTACTTCATTTATCTTCATAATAAATCTAATTATCAATATATTGCAATGGTAAATATTGTTCCATTGCAGTGGCAAAGTTACAACTTTTTCTCGAGATAAAAAAGCGTTAATACACTTTATTTCAACGATAAAGAAAGATTTTGTGCAAAAATGAATAAAAAGACCTCGAAAAATGTAATTTTCAAAGTAGTTTCAAACGTTTTTGGGGCTTTCTTGCCTGTTTCGGCCAAAAAATAATGAAAAAAAATTATTCGGATTATCAATAATTTAAAAGAAAAATGAAAGATTTTTTGCAAAAATATTTGGTGGAAATAAAAAAAGGTTGTATCTTTGCAATCGCAAACAAGGGAAAAAGAGTTCTAAAGAAAAATGGTCCGGTAGTTCAGTCGGTTAGAATACATGCCTGTCACGCATGGGGTCGCGAGTTCGAGTCTCGTCCGGACCGCAAAAAGCTCTCGTAAACGAGGGCTTTTTTTGTATCTGATAGAAACTGTTTTGTATTACGCTTGTTTCGTTCGATACATTACAAGTTCAATTATGGGGCTGACCGGTTTTGACAGCAAGGATAATGGATTTGTAAGCATGCAGGCTCACACATCAGAAGCCTTCAAAAACGGATGTAAAACAATAATTGGCGAAAATAACTACGCTCTTGCTGCTTAAGCTGAAGTACAGTAGGCTTGCATTATTTCGGCACAAGGTGCTGAAACAAGACATTTCCCGAGAACCTCGCCCATCGGTTGTCGAACAGGAAGTGCTCGTGAGAATGGGATAGTTGCAATAGAGCTTTGATGTTGCAATGAAAGTTTAGAAGCTAAGGTTTGCTTTGGGTGTCTTTGTCCGTGGCAAACTCGAAAATCAACCAAAGAATAAGCATGTAGAAAGCATTTTTGTTACTTGTTTGGACGGCGGTTCGACTCCGCCCAGCTCCACTTGGAGAACGAACTTCTCTCGAAGAAAACACTGATAATAAAAAAGATTATCGGTGTTTTCTGCTTTGTGGAGTCTCCCGCTCTCTGAAACTCTGGTTGCACCGGTTCAATCGGGATGATAGGGAGTCCAATGCCTGCAGAAACTTGCTGACAATCTTACATATATCCACAACCACCTTCCACCAAAGAGGTGTCTGCATAAGGTGGAGATGGGGAGATGGAAAGTGTGCAAAATCTGAGACCGATTTTTCTCCGACTGAGACCAATTTTTTATTCCAACGAATTTAATGGAAACAACCACACTCTACTTGGCTACACAATCCTTTATCAGTTGCCGACCAGCTTCCGTCAGCACATACTTTTGGTTACGGGACTTTGGTTTGTCTAAAATAGTAGGGGTGGCCAGACCCGTTTGAATCAAGATGTCAATAGTTGTTCGTTTGAATCTTGACCTGTTTGTTTGTCCATACATTGCAACCAGTTCGGTCAATGATGTCTCTTTTTGCAGAGCAACAAAGACCTTGAAAATATGTTCAAGATTTGCTCCATCAACATAGGACACAACATAGGACAATTTTTGTTTAAGTTGTTTATTGTCAAGTATATCAACATAGGACACAACATTAGACAAGTCTTCCTCAACAAAGTCTGGATGACAGGGGATGTCTATCAAGAAATAAGCACGGTTTTCATCAGTCTCGATAGTGGCCGATGCAGAGCCGTTATTCTTCAGTTTCCTCTGTATGGTTGGTATGCCTGTGGCTCGACCTTCCGTCAATTCCAGTTCTTTCAGGAATTCACCCAATCGGCGGTTACGGTATTTCCGGCAACGGAGCGTTTGTGCCTTTCTCACCACATCCAACGGAATGGAACGGTCGGGACCTCCGTGATTCAAGATGGAGATTCGGTTGGGCTCTACTGTAATTTCAACAGGTTCTCGCTCGTTATAATTTCTATGGTACAAGGCATTCACTACAGCTTCCTCCAATGCTTGATACGGATAGTTGAAATACCGTATTGAATGTTCGTCGTCGGACTGTTTCTTGATTTGCTCCTTTATCACATTCGTCCGTAGGTATGACATAGCATCCCTTATCATCATCGGCACGGAGCCTTTGATAGTCGGCAGCTCAATGATATTGTCAGGATTGTTTTCCCGACCTTCGGGGAATATCACAATATCCACTTGGGTGGTTTTGAAGAATTTTTCGGGATGCTCACAGAACATCATAGCCGCCACGTTCTTGATACACCGTTTTTCCATAGGACCTTCCAAAAGGTCCATCTGTTCCAATACGCCTTCAAGGTCATTCACCAAGTCCTCGTTCTGTAGTTTGCTGCCCACCTTGACCAAATAGTCTTTCAGCAGCAGCGGAGAGATGTCCGTGAGTTTGATTTCAGGATTGCCCCGGTCATCGAAAGGAACTCTGTTGGCCATATCCCGAAGCTCATCCAATTGCTCGCCTTTCGCCTCGACGGTGGAGGTGCCGTAACGGATGTAGAACACGGGCTTCTTCAATTTGGCTGTCACGTCAGACGGTGCAGTATAAGGTCGATTGATACCGGATGGTACCCAAATCACCAACACATTCTGACCATCCACATCTTCCACCGAGATTCGTGGAGCATAGAATGGCTCAATCTGCTGGTTGTATTGGAGCATTTCCCGTTGAATCTTGTCCAACTGGTTCGTCGGAATTCCCGTAACAGGTCTCTTCGCCACGCCATTCTCTTCTTCCACACCCACAAGGATGTAGCCGCCACCAAGGTTATCAAAGTCGTTGGCGAAGGCACAGATGGTATGATAAATGGATACCGGATTCCAACCTTTCTTGAATTCAATCCGGGTGGATTCCACTTTCCTTTGGTTCAGGAGGTCTTCAATGTTTATAGGTAGTAACATATGTTGCTTTTAACGTTATTATTGACAAAATATTTTTTTTGGTTATTATAAGTACGCTACAATCAAAGAATTAACCATTTTTAGAACTTCGGACTTTGTTCGTTTGCATTCCAAAGTCACTCTCTTTCCGTTCAGTTGTATTACTTTTATCTCGTACTGGGTCATAAATTTCACAAATATTATTTGGTTTCAGTTTGAGGGTTCCATCGAAAACAAGGAGTAAGTTTTTTTGACAAGTCAAAAGAATACCAAACGTTGTCTTTTTCTAATAGTGCAATGACATCGTTTTTTATAAGAATCTCGTGGGCATAATATATTATTTCACCACCCTCTCCGTGCAAAAAACAGGTTTCTTCATCACCACTTATCATTTTCACGTTCCAAATCCCATTGTCTGACCACATAATAGATGTAAAGTAGTCAGTCAGCCTGTCTCCAAACGAATGGTGTATAGCATATTTACCATCGTGATAAACCAATACACATCCAAGTTTTATGGTGTGTCTTTGAATTATCTCTCCGGAGAGTTTTATCCATCTCCAATGATGGTTGAATCTAACACGGAAAAAACCAACATCTGGTACCACTTCGTCAAACCATTCCTCGCCAAGCAGAGAACCGTCTTCCCTCATCACATTCATCTTACTCACATAATCCCTTGTAAGAAAACCTCCTCTCACATCTCCTCGGTTTACTAATTCATCTTCATTGTTGTCTTCAAGCAGATAGAATCCATCTAGGTAGTACCTAATGCTCCTAACTCCTTTGGGCAACAACTTCTCCCCTTTATCGTCTAAAAGGTTATACAAAGTGTGCCAATTCCCGTGAGATATTGGGTCGTTTATTATCTGAAATGGTCCATTAGATTCCGAAAACATCGAATCCAACTCTTGTGTCCCATCCTCGTGTTTTATGTACCATCCTTTATAAGGAACCATTACTCTTGGCGAGTTATCTATGAAATATTTTCCGTCTATCATATTATACCAGTAAAAGTATATTTTCTACAAATAATTTTTTTCAAAAAGATGACCATCTATTATCTCTTCAAGAAATCCTTTAATGAAATAGTCTTAATTCCAAGCCCTCCTGCCCTTGTCTGAAGTATGTTGTCAGAAGTTAGTAATATGGGATTGTCATTTTTGTGTCTCAAAGCAACTGACAAAATCATACAGTCTGGGTTCTTCCTATCAAATCCTTTTGGAAGCAATGATACATCAGCATCTTCCATTTGAGAATAATTCTTGGAGAATGCATAATTGATATTTCTTGCAGCATCGTTCAATGCCTTTTTGTCCACCTCTGGTTTTAATTTCAACTTGTCAAGTTCGTCTAACACTTTTGCTGGAATGATAACCTTATATTCTTTGCCAATACGAGATATTATATCTGGACAAGTGACGAACACATTCGTATCAATGATATAAATATTCTCTTTCCCTTCAACTATTTCTTTTCTCTTTTTATCAAACTTTGATAAGTCTATTTTGTCGACAACATTTATCGTGATGTCACCAGCAGAAATAACATTCTGTTGTGTCTCAAATGTCACAAACTTATCCTCTTGGGCTTTCAGTAAATACTTCCTTACCTCTATTGGCATATTTTCTCTGAGCAAACCGATGTTTGATACGATGACAGTGTTGTATTTTGCACGAGAAGTTGCAACATTGAAAAGTTCCGTTTCCAGAGAATATCTTATTGAGGCATTGGGTATCAGGAAAAAGCAATAGTCTACAGTCAGACCTTGCACCCTATCAACGGTTTCTATTTTAATATTTTCAGGCAGTTCCTTGGAGTTCCATCTCAATACAAAGTATTTCTGAAGTTGTCTTACTGTTTCTCTGAATTTGGATAGTATTGCAATTTCCGCCTTTGGATTTTCAATATGAAGATTATTAACGATTTCATATATTCTCTCGAAAGCGTTTTCTGGTGCTTTGTCTCCCACCTTCAGGTTACATTCTAACAGAACTGGACCACCAGACTGTATTAAACCAGTGAGTTTTGACGGTATACTCCTGTATTCAGAAACTGACTGTAATTCATTGTTGTAAAAAACACCAGTGCAATCCGCCCCTCTTTGTGTCAATCGGTAAGTATCACTTAACATAAATGACTTAAATCTGTAGTTTTCACATACAGTCTCAAAGCCTTTTACAATAGGAGTCCATTGGTTCCTGGTAATCAAATCCTCATTTGTAATTACAATTGGAGCCAACTGGTTTTGGTCCCCAATCATTATTATCTTTATACCAAGTTTTTTTAGGGCGGCAATCATTGGGAGAAATGCTTGACTTGCCTCATCCATTATGACATAATCAAATGGCGGTTGGTTTTGTTGGACAGCCCACCCACTTGATAGATAAAAGGTCGCCAAGGACAGACAACCGGGTGAAGCATCACACTTGTTTGATTTAATACCCAGCAGTCTGGGAAGTTCTCTGCTCTCATCTACAGTCAAACTTGTTTTCGAGACCTTACCTTCTTTTAAAAACGGAATTAAATCATCCTTTTTGGCAAGCTCTATTAATGCTTGGTTGGTTAGTGCAGTCACTAAAACGCTCTTATTATCTGACAATAATCCAGCCGTAAGTTGAGCCATCTTATATGTTTTCCCCGTACCCGGAGGTCCTTGAATAACGAGACAGGAATTATCAGACAATGTTCCTTTAAGTAGTGAAACCAAGTCAGTTTTTGAGTCTATTTTTTCGGGATTCCAGGTGCATCCAGAATTATCGTATTCCAAGAATTGACGAACAGGTTCACAAGACGAGTCATTAACGAGTTCAATTAGGTTCAGTAGATACTGCAAAGGTGGGTCTTGTGGTCCAAAAGCAATTATGGGATTTTCTTCCTCAAGAATTTGTGCAAATTCAACTGTTAAGTTCTTGACACCTATCAAACAGAACGATTCTTCATCTGATTGAGATATCCAAGCACAATGAGCATCAGAGAAGATTCTTTGATAATCGTGTCGGAGGTCTCCCCAAGATTTTTCTCCCCAGTTCTTATAACTTCCCATATCTCCAATAAGATATGTGGCTGTCCAAAATGAATTTTTCCGTGGCATATTATCAGAATGTCTCACTTTGAATACGGCCATACCATTAGGCTGCACTTTCAGGAACCGACCGACAAATACTTCTCCTCGTTCCTTTAATACCATAGCTTTGGTGTTAATTACCTGCTCAAATTCCTTTATTTGAGTATCTAGTTCTGTTTGAAGGAATCTTTCGTATTCAGAATGGTCATACATCATAGAGCCTCCTCGTCTGATAAATTGTTTTGAATTCCAATATTTGTATTATATATATCTTTAATTGATTTCGCCTTATTAGACAGATTGAAACTCTCAAAATCAAAACTCATCTCATTGAAATAATGCAAACTATCTGAAAAGGCAGTGATTCTTTCCTCTTTGTCTAAATTAATTGTACTGAAAGACAGAGCAATTGAAGACTGATTTTCAATTAGATATTTTGGGTCTAACTCTTTGATATCATCACCGGTATAGATGAAAAGTTTAGCTGGTGCAATAGGATAATCCTGTTGAAACACATCATCGTCAGAAAACAAGAATTTGTGTTCTTTTTTGCCCATAATCCAATCCCATTCATTTGTATTGATATGCAATGGGGCATCGGTTCTATGGCTTTTCAAAACAATGGACATTATCTCACCATTTGTTTTTATTACATTAAAATAAGAATAGCTTCCCCCTTCACCAAACCCTTCAGGATATTTCCAAGAAGGATAGAGTTCTTTCAGCTTCTTTTGAGCGTCTAATTGAGCGTCTATTTTTTCAACAGTACTTAATGGTTGATTTTCGCCTCGCTTTATTGTTAGTGTGGGCAAATTAGGTATCGGCTCTCTATCATAACTGCCTCCACCATTTTCATATGCCTTTAGTTTTGCTTGAAGATTTTCTATTATTTCATCTTTTTTTCGGTTCTCCTCTGAAAGCGTTTCAATAGTCTTATCTCTTTTCTCAATATCTTTCTTGGAAATAGATACCTTCCCTTTCATACACAACTCCTCAAAATCGTCTATATCCAACCCAGATTTACCCTCTTTGGCAATGTTTAACAAAGTACTCTCTAACTCAATATTTCTGCTAATGTAGAGAAGTTTCTTGTTTGAATCGTAGATATAATCCCCCTCGGAGAATTGGACTAAAATATCATTTCCATAGGATAAATCCATAGGCAACTTTCCATCAAAGAAAAAGATTTGGGGATAATGATTTTCCAACCATTCTTTATACTCGTCTGATTCCCATTCCCGAGATATGGAAGAGAGTTTCTCAAAATTACATTTGGCAGTAAGTTTACATGCTTTATTTCCTCGGAGTTTCAACAAAACATCTTTCTGGCATTCTCCTGTGAAAGGCCTTTGGTATCCACTTGCATTAGCAAAAAATTCCACGGCACTTAATAGGTCTTTATCTGCCAATGGCCCAAGTTCATCGACGGATTTGTTTTCCAAGAATAATTGTCGAAAACGAATAGCATCACACGACACATCCCTAACCCCATTTCTGACCAAGTAGTCTTTTTTCTTGGGGTCATCAGCCCATTTCTCTATTCTCTCAAGTATGCATTCGGCTACAAAAACATAATCACAATCGAAGAATTTGTCTGTGAAATAGTTTTTAAGATGGTATGTAAATGGGGATGTGGCAATATCAATATTATTCGAGTATAGAAGTTCCATCAACTCTACAATAAATTCATCAGATTCTTTATCAAGTTGAATCTGCATACCCTTTAAGACTGTCCAGCATTGTTTTCTTCTGAACACCGAAAAGAGGTACTGTTGTGCATTTCCTAAACCAGGTTTCCAAGCATTGTACATTTGATGGGGAATCCCTAACAAGGTGTTCAGTTCACCATATAGTTCAGCAGTTGGCTTGTGTTTTGCATCAAAGAATTTTTCCAACCCTGATTTTGTTTCAAACAGGTTAATAACTTTTTCAATTAATCCAGATTGGTCTTGATAATTTGGGAGCAGTCTTGCTAATGACAAAGTGACTTTTTTGTTTTCCCCATTAGCAGTGTATTCACAATTCACGGAATCTTTAATGGAGAAGTCCTTTATACAGTGGTCATTGAAATAAATCTTGTAGGAGAAAGCCGACGGGTCATCCAACTCGGACAATGCAATCTTTAACACCCTGTAAACAAAAGACTCTTTGTCATATTTTTCTGTTTCCTTTAAGTCAATTCGTGTTATCTTTGACAGGAAATATTGCTGTGTGGACGAATCGGATTTCTCAATAATGTCCAACAACGTATCAACTGGTTCATATTTGTCTATCAGTTTTTTTGTAAATGATCCAGGCCAATCAAATTGTTGGTATAAATCAAATAATGGAACATCAATGTCGTCGTAATTGATTGAAATAATTTTGTCGAAGATAGACGATTCCTCAATCAGATATTTTGACAGTTCTTCGCTGAATTCATCGTGATGCAGAACATAGGGATGTAGCCATATCGGATAAGACTCTTTGTATTCTGTCATTTCTGCCAATGGTTTTGGTACGCCAATTTCATTATTAAAAAGCACCAAATTGGATATCATAGTATCCCCGACTCCATTGAACTCATCAAAAACCCTAATTAGAGACATCTTATCCTCTACCGACAATGTGTCACAAGGTAGTTTCCATGAAATTATCTCAAAAATATCTTTTTCTTTCTGTCCATCAACCAATTCAAAGAACGGTTGATTGTCGAAAACTCCAACCGAACAGTAGAAACCGAGGCGTTCAAGTATGTCTCGTATTGGGAGTATCTTCTCTGTCGTAATAATTCGCAAAGTGTCATTCTGGATTTCAGAACGTGACTTGTAACCATCCTCGAACTCAAAAATGGGCAGAGCTTTAACTAATTCTTCACATCCATCTTTGTTTTTTTTGAGCCATTCAAAGAATTGTGATAGTTGTTCTGGAGATACCGTCTTCACCCATTGTTTTAGTAGTTCTGATTTGGATAATTGTGAGGATATATTCGACAACTTAACTACTTCGATTTGTTCAAATGTACTTCGTTTCTCCAGTATTGTACTATTAACACCTATTTGGGGGAGGGCTTTGTTTGTACCGATGACATCACAAAATAATTGAGCACCAATAATCACAGATAGACCGGTCTTGTCTATTAGTATTTCATTCTGTTTTGAGAGTCCACCATTATGGTTTTGAATGAATGATTCGGATTCAATAGCTTCCTTGTATGAAGCATTGAAGTGTTCGGCAAGTTGTCTTGTGTCTGGGGTGTCTTCCTCAAAAAAATCTGGCATTAGGACGTTTAATGCATTTATATCACCTCTACTGCTTAAAGTTGCACACCATCTTACAAGATTTTTTGCAATCTCCTGCATCAAATAAAAATTCCAAGGATTGTCTCCTAATATTCGCTGTCTGGGAGGGTCTAAAATAAAGTTTGCATTCACGTAGAATGGGAACTTAAAGTCTTTCACCAAGGTAGGTAGGAATGCAAACATTGATATTTCAGTTCTTTTGCAAATAGGATTAAGTGTTCCATCCTCGTTGATTGGAACAGCGAATGATAAGGTCGTTGCATTTGTAATAGCTATCTTCTTGGGAATGTTCTCAAAAATTTGATTTTTTAGGTCAACAAATTTTGCCTCAGTAATCTTTCCTTCATCCTCTTCTTCAACAACTATACGGATGTCCACATTGTTTTTCTCAAATGACTCGTTAGTGACAGGGATTTCAAAGTCTACTCGTTCAAACAGTTCAACTCTCTTGTCGTTAAAAGAATTTTTTAAGGTAATAATATTATTCTTATAACTTTTGCTAATGGACCTGTCATTGAAATCAATTCTATTAGTATTCCTTAGGAATAGCATAAAGATAGGATTCCTTATTATCTCATCGATAGCAGCAACATATCCGTTCTCTCCAGACAGTTTATGTTCTCCAATTTTTAGGGCTATGGCAACGTTTGGTCTTGAAAAGTCACTCCCCAATTCATTTGGAAATTCATCGACCCAAATAGGCTCAAGCTGCCACGGAATAGAATTTGTTTTGTCAAATTTTCCTCGTTCGGACTCATATAGACTTAAAAATTCTTGTCTTGACTCCGAACTTCTAAGTATTGGATTATTGTCTATATAGAATTTGTCAAAATCTTGGAATATTTCTGCGTCTTTATCAAACACAAACTTATACCCACCTGTGCTAATGAATACCTTCTCAGAATCCGTAAATACTGACTTAAAACCAATCCCTTTATACCCAGTCTTATTTTCATTGGCTTTTTTTGTGCCATTTGCAGCAGTAGTGATGGCCTCAAAATCATTCTTGTCAAAACTATATCCATTATGATAAACTATGAGATAATCTCCATTGGTGGTTACATCTATGAATACACCCTTCGAGGCAGAAGCGTCATCAGCATTTTGGACCAGCTCGAAAAACATCCGGTCCTTTGACGAATACATATCTTTGCTGACGGTTTTTAATAGGCCAGCAATTGTTTGGTTTGCAGAAGGGTCTGTTGTTCTTTTTATGAATGCTTTGTGGACATCCAATTGATATGGGTTCTCTACTTCCTCAAGAGATGTACAGAAAAACTGGAACAACTGATTTCTCTCCAGTCTTTTTCCTTTCGGTATTAGATTGATTTTGACCTTATAGCACTTGCCGTCTTCAACATCCATGTTTGCGTTAAATACCAATGCTCGTAAATTGTATCCATAGATAGGGTCTACCAAAAGTTTACCTCTTGTTTCATCGTTGTATGAATATAGATTTTCAACAAATGTCCGATTCCCGTAACTTTTGGCGACTCCAACAAAAATATTAGAACTATGCCCCATCCAAGATAGCAATTGCTGAATGCCCAAATTGTAATACGACTCTTCATAAGGTCTCTCTTTTAGATATTTTAAACTAAAGTACAGGGTTTTGTGGTCAGGGTCATATTCCACAAAGACAACATTTACTTTCTCACCTTCGTACAATAGGTCTTCTAACTTATTTATCTCGTTCCAATCTATTTCTTCTTTTGGGATGACTCCCTCAATATCCCCAATTCGTATGACAGCCTTATTCTTTTTTACCTGAACAACTTCAGATTCAAAAACCATACCTGGCTCAAATTGCTCTGCAAAAGATTCACGAATTGCACTTTTGGCTTTTCTTTCTTCAATTCTCCTCCTCTTTTCCTCTTTCTTCTCCATAATTATCTTTCTGAGTTCCACCCTTTCCATTTGCCGTTCTAGAAAAGCCTCATAACTTTTTTCCGATGACAGAAGGATAAAACCGTTCTTGTCAATCTTATATACACATACTTCTATCTTGTCTCTTAAGGAGAATAAATAATTTCCATCTTCTCCTATCAAGCCATCCATAAGACTTTTGGGCATAAAACCAAAACCAGAAGTTCCCAAAGAGCAATAGCACCCATCTTCATTTATTTTATTCACGGTGCCTATGATTTTATATCCTATTTCTATCATTGCTTAACAATTTTGTTATTGAACTTTGACGACTATTAGCATAGGAATAATCATCAATATTCAATTATTAGTTGTCTTGTTGCTGACAAGCAAATCCTTGATATCAACATCCAACAACCTTGATATCTTGTCAAGTGTCTGCAAGTCTGGTTGAATGGCATTTTGACACCACTTACTGACGGTTGCAGTGAATTTGCCCAATTGCTCGGACAACCACTTGCCAGTCCGGTTTTGCTCTACCAACACTACTTTTAGTCGATTTAGATTTGCCATACCATTTTAATTTATTCAAATAATATATTAATTTATAACGACAATATTGTGATTTTATTATGATGTGCTTATTTTTTTATACAGAGAATCAGTACAATAAGAACTGCAGCCACAATAAATATAAGGTATGCCAGTCGTTTTCGAATTCAATTTTTACGTTTTCGAACTACCACCCCGAAAGGCTAAATAATGCTAAATGAATGCATTACACACAATGCCGAGTGTTTTTTTTCGTTATTACCATTGTAATAACGAAGTATAGAAATTATGGCAACAAGAACAGAGCAACAATGGACGGCACTCTTTGATGCAGCCGTGACATCCATCATCGGTGGCAGATGTGCAAACGACTATTTCGGAGACTTTTCAATAGGCTCCATCATCAGTGAGGCAATCAGAGGAGCCGACCTCCTTATAAAGGAACTGAAGGAACGAGAGGTCTCCGAGAATTGAGGTGTCCATCGAAAAACATTTTGGACAACCCGTCCCATCCGTAAAGCAACAGAGACAACCTAAAAAACTACGAGATGTTTCGAAATAGAGACACTCGGAGACCAAGACGGTCAAAGAGACTGAAGAACCCGAAAAGGGAATGGTGTCAAAGGGGATGGACAAACTAAAATGAACCCAAGAGAATGTTGAACCCAGAAACAACCAAAATATGAATGCAGTAATATATGCAAGGGTCTCATCTACCGGAGACCGTCAATCAACCGAGAGACAAGTGATGGACTTGACCAACTATGCAACCAAGAACGACCTCACTATCCAACAGGTCTATGAGGAACACATATCCGGTGCAAAACGGAATGCAGAACGTCCAGTATTGACCGAGTGTCTCGACTACTGTCGAACCAACGATACGGACATACTATTGGTGTCCGAGTTATCCCGATGAGGTCGTAATGTCGATGCGATGTTGTCATCTATTTACTGGTGCAAAAACACCAATTTTTTTTTGACTATTTCTTGTATATCTCAATAATTTTTCCGTACTTTGTGCAGTGGTTGCGTATTATCTCAGTTGTAGCTATTTGTTTGATTTTCATAGTAAAAATGCGATAAAATAATTGATGTGCGCAATTTTATAGGCAACTTCTAAAAATTACTTTGCAAGTGATTTACGAATTTTTCTTGAGAAGATTCCTACTTTCTTTTGATTGAGCATAGCGGGCTATGCGATTGAAAAAGAGATAGAAAGATTCCAAGAAAAAACGCAAATGTTGCGATTAAGCGAGTAAAGAGCAATGCCTAAGCATTAGCTCTTTCGAGCGATAGCAACTTCGACGAAGTCAACAACACAAAAGTTTCAAAGAATATTCTTCTTTTAATTTCGAAACGTGGAATTTTTAGAAGTTGCCTATTACTACTAAATAATATTCCAGGCGTAAATATTTATAATATAGTTTGGATTGTAGAAACTATAGCATTATTTTTCTTTGGTTTGTCTTGGATTGTTAAGGCTGATGCTTTTCCTTTTTTAAGCGATACTAAAGGATAGAAAGTGTATTGTTTTTGTTGTGTTGATTGTATCTTTGCGGTAGTGGCAGATAAGTTCGGAAATCGACGGATTAAAGGAATCCGGTAAGAAGTTTTGACCCAAGAAATAGGTGAACTCAAAAATACACATATTATGAATGTCGCAATATATGCAAGTACCTCAACCATAGGTAACCAACAATCAACCGAACGGTAGATATTGTGCTTGACCTGCCTATGTAGATATGGATGGACAGACTATCCAACAAGTCTATGACGAACACATCTGTGAAGGTAAATGGAAAGCAGAACGATTTGTTATCACCTAGTTCGAGTAACCGGTACAAACATCATCAGCCTGCTGTACAAAAAAAGAACCTTAGACTTCGTTTCTAGTCGGCAGACGAAAAAAAACGGCTTAAAGCCTAAAAATAAAACCCCTCTCTTGTTCCTCCGGTGGATACCCTATTGTGTTGAATGCTATCCCTCTATATAGCACAACTGCCACCTTTTGCCCTATAGGAAAGTTTTGCAAAGTTACGACTTTTTCCTGAATTATGCAAGGGAAATTTTTGGTTTGCAGGACTACGGACAACAGACTACGGACAACGGACTTTTGGGCGGTAGCCGACTGTTTTAAGACTACGAGACCACGAGTCTACAAGACCACAAGTAGGGCGGTAGCCGACGGTTTTAAGACTACAAGTCAACGGGTCAACAAGACCACAAGCAAGGTGGTAGCTGTTTTGCCCTTCTACTTTAGACTTTTGTCTTTTACCCTTTGTCGTTCGACAATGAAAAGCACTCGTAGTCTAGTAGTCTTGTGGACTTGTAGTCTCCAACTAAAAAACATGCGGTTTACGGGTCAAAAGTATGGCACTTAGGGGATGAAAGTATGGGGGTTAGGGGGCGAAACCATGGCACTTTTGGTGCGTAAGTGTGGGAGTTTGGGATTCGCTTTGGCTTCGCAGTACTACGGTCAACGGTCAACAGACAACGGACCTTTGAGCGGTAGCCGACTGTAGTCCGTTGTCCGTAGACTGTAGTCTTCCAAAAAAACCGAAACTTCGACGTTGTCGGCCCCTGCTCACCCCCGTATCCCCCCGTATTCCCC
>JAGCLZ010000085.1 GCA_017646685.1 Bacteroidales bacterium
CACCATTGTGCATAATGCTATAACTATAGCTGATAATCGTTTCATATATTATATTCTTTGATTTAACTATATCTTTCTTTCGTGGTGCAAAGTTACAACTTATTTTGGAATTAAATAGAGTTTTAACAAAAGAATTTTATCTCGGTATTTCATAACTCCCATATTTCCGTTTCATAACCCTGCGGTTTAAACATCGTAACTCCCATACTTACGGGTCGAAAGTATGGGAGTTTTGGGTCAAAAGTATGGCACTTTTGGATCGTAACCCGCATGGTTATATCCCCTAAGTATACGGGTTCTTTATTCAAAAAAAATAATTATTGATTTCCAAGACTATACAAACAGTGTTCCAACATATATATATATATTATCGTCGTAAGACATATATGTTACTGCTACAAGATATATATCTTAGAACGCTAATCTATATATCTTACAATGAAAACAGATATATTTTAGAATAAGTAGTTTATAACAAAAAAAAGGCAGAGAACTTTGGTTCTCTGCCTATGGATATAACAGTTAAATATATTGTTGGTAATATGATGTTATCTATCTCTCCAACGATTTGTATATAAGTTCGCCGGTGCCTATTCTATAACCCTCGGTTTTGAATATCAGACTACCGTCCTTGTTTACTATAAATACCAGCGGATAATTGTCGCGGAAGTATTGGTCAGTATCTTTCAGCATGGCTCTCATCCATTCATTGTTCTTATCTTCCATTATTATAGCGTTGGCAGGCAATTGTTTGGCCAGCTTTTCGGCACTAAAATCCTTGGTCATTCTACTTGTTGGAACAAGGAAAGCCATGGTGCCGTTCCACTGTTCGAACTGTTTTTTGAATGCTGCCAAGTCGTTAAACAAGTGGCGTGTAGGCTCGCGGTTGGGATCTATAAAGCATAGTACCAAATCTTTTGTTTTTACATAATCGCCAATAGTGCTACCTTCTTTCCATGGTGCCGAGGTGTTCAAATCCATTTTGCCATACACTTCCTTGCGTGGTACCAATGTGCGTAGTTCTATGGTTTGATTTACGGTTTTACCTGCTTCGATGTTGAAGAACACCAAACGGCTAAGAGTTGTACCGTCGCTATAGCGGTTGCCGGTCGATAGCATGTAGTATCCGGGTTCCAAATCGAGATTTATCGGGAACGATGCCACGCGAGGGTCGTTCTCATAGTCAAAGGTAACGAAATCGCCGTTGTCAAATTTTGCTATTGTGTAATGAATCCAATATTGAGGTTCTACTTCTGTGTTCTTGGTGTAGTTCAATATCAGTTTTCCGGTTTCGGTCTTAGGTTTTTCTTCTTCAAAAGAATATATCTTCCATTTGCCATCGGAATAAGCAAATAGTTGGTTGGTAGCATTATCCAAGTATGCCGGTATATTCATACTGCGGCAGGCTGCCACAAAGAATATATCTCTGGAATGTTTGTCTGAATGGCGTAGGTCGAAAACACCTTTTGGCGATATTGGGCAGTTGTAGTAGTTGCCGTCGTTGTCTATAGTTATGTTTTCGTTTATCCAATTGCGAACAGCCTCGGCTGTAACATTGTCTATCTTCAAGTTCTCAGCTAAGTATTGGTGGTATGGGCGTATAAGCTCGTTGGATATTCGTGCGGGCAGTATTCCTTTCTTATATACATCCATCGGGTAGTTGCTTTCGGCGTTGTAGGCTATCACAAACTGTTGCAAGGTTTCGGCTTCGCAATCGCGCAAATCCTTATCGGCAAGGGCTTTCATAAAGTCGTATAATGGGAACGCTTCGTTCTTTGCCATCATGTTTTCACTTTGTAGGAAGGCCGCAATCTGGCGGTGGTTGCCTTCGCTTTTGTGTATTATTTCCCAAACTTGGTCGCTGCTAAGATTTGGGTTTGTGATATTTTTTGTGTCCTCTTGTTTGGGGAAAGTGCTTGTATAGGCATTTCTTACACTGTCTTCGTAGTGCAAACGGGCATTGTTTTTGGCTGTTTCCTCTTCGGTAAGCTCTACAGCCACACGCCCTTCTTTAGGAGGACAAATGTCTAACAGTTCAGTATATTCCTCGCCACCTTTACGAGCAAGTGCTAGCGTAATTACCGAATCGTTGCGAACATCTATCTTGGCATAATTGTACATACCCTCTTTATCAGCCCATATCAGCAGGTCGCCCAATCCTGTTGTAAGTGATGCTTCGCCCAGGTTGTTGGTAGTGCGAGTGGCAATAGGATAGTATTCGGCATAGTTATATAGTTTGAATTTTACATTGGCATCGGCCACTGCGTTACCTTCATTATCTGTAACTTTTATGGTTATCTTCCTTGTATCGGTGTAGTTTGAAAGCATGTTGATACGAGAGAACAACTCGTTCTGATAGTTTATTTCTTCGTCGCCTTTATATTTTCCAAAAGCATTGGAGTGTACCATCATGCAACGTGTGGCAGGAATTGAAAACCAACCCATATTTAGTTTTGCATCGGGTTCGCAAGCTCCAAGGTAATACCATTTTCCATCTACCCACACTTCAACCCATGCGTGGTTGTCATCGGTATGAGCCCAACGAGGGGTATAGCATTGACGTGCGGGTATTCCCACTGCACGCATGGCAGTAACGGTAAAGGTACTTTCTTCGCCACAACGTCCCAGTGCCGTTCTCATAGTGGCTAGTGGTGCCGATGTGCGAGCATCGGACGGACGGTAGGTAACTTTTTCGTGGCACCAATGGTTTACTTCCAATGCAGCATCGTACATATTCATATCCTTGATACGGTCTTTCAGTTCGTTGAAGAATACATTGCGTGCCGAATCGAGGTTCTCGTTGTTTACACGATATACCAATACAAAGTGGCGGAATATATCTTCGGGAACTTTGTTGCCCCATGCGAAAGTATCTCTGGCACGGAAAGCACCTCTTACTTGTTCCAAAAAGAACTCGGCCGAATAGTCGGCAATATCGCTTAGAGGCATGTAGGCGTATAAAAACTTTAGGGCTTCTTTTTCTTCCAACGATATGTTCTCGTCATTCATTATTTTGGATAGTTCAGCCTTTCGCAGGTCGTGCAAAGGACGGTTGTTGTAGTCTTTTTCCATTTCTGTACGATAATCTTTATCAGTGATAAAATGTTTTTCTTTGTTGCAAGCAACTGTGCATATAAGAGCAGCCACTATTGCAAATGTACTTATTATTCGTTTCATTGTATTGTAAAATTGGTTATTTATTTCTGCCAAAAAAACCTGTCTTATCATCTAGGATATGTCAGACAGGTTTTTATATTATCGTTTCATGTATATATATCTAATTATATTGTTTATTTATACAGAGCTATCTGAATAAGAACACTGTTCCTTTCTTGGTCATTATATTGTTGGAATCGTGGTCGAAAGAATAGTATATCTTGTACATATAAGTTCCTTTGTTGCATATACGTCCGTTCTTGGTACCATCCCATCCCTCGTTTATATTATCAGAATAGTATACAATATCACCGGCACGATCGTATATCACTATCTCATATTTATCTACATTAAATCCTTTTACCAAAAAACGTTCGTTGCCTTGTATATCCGGCGAAAAAGCATTAGGTACATATATAGCTTCTTTTCTCATCGGTATTGTTACCTTAGCTGTATCATAACAGTTGAATTTATTACTTACAATAAGTTTAACATCTACGCTGTCTCTATTTGCAGGATATACAAAATATGCCAAAGAGTCGTAGGATTGACTACCATCGGGAAGGAACCATCTGCGCGACTTTATTTCACCTACACTTATATCCGACAATCTTACCAAACGCTCGTCGAGTGTAACCATATCAGGAGCCTTAAGCTGTGCTTTTATAAGTCCATCAATGGTTAGGTGAAGATGTATGATACTATCACAACCATTGGCATTTGTAAGTACGTAAGTAGGTTCGAATGTTGATTGTGTGTACTCTACCGAATCTCTCCAAATATAAGATGAGCATGCATTTACTACATCGGTTGATTGTGTTGAAGTGTTGATACCCAAACGTACTGTTACAACACTATCACATCCAAGATGAGTCTTCAAACTATCGGTATATATCCCCCCTACCCTTATATCTTCGTCACCAAAATGATAAGATCCGCCATCGCATATAGAGGCATCAAAGGATGTATCTTTCACCGGATTGGTAGTAAGCACAATATCAGTCGTTTTCTGGCATCCGTTTTGGAACAAAACTTGAATAGAAATTGTATCTGTTCCTGCACTGTCCGGGGCGTATGCCACGGTTGGATGGCGCTCGGTATCGTCGTAGCTCCATGTATACTTGGCCGGTTCACCTTCCACTTCGGCAGTAATTGAGAATTGTTCACCTTCGCATATAGGGTTTTCACGAACGGTAAGTGCCACCTCGGCCAAAGTATCTTTACGTACAGTTACCACGTCCGACAAATCGAAAAATTCATTGGTAGCCGAGAAGTAACGCATACGCACTGTGTACATTTGTGTACTATCTGGTTCTACAGTAATGGTGTATTGATTGTTGGCTATTTCGGCCGAATCTTCTATTGTGTTGCCATTATACCATGTAACATTAACAAGCGAATCGCCTATAGCTTGAAAACGCCATGCTTCTTCCTGTGCTGTCCAAGAACCGGTATTGCGGTTGGGGGGCGTTACAGCTTGTGTTCCGTTGGCATTCATAATACCAATCAATCCATTACCGCCATTAAATGTCGAACATACACTGCGTTGTCCCACATAAACGTCTATAATATTTGTTCCTTCATATAATACTATTTGATAAGTA
>JAGCLZ010000007.1 GCA_017646685.1 Bacteroidales bacterium
AAGGATACTATGCTATGCGAGTAACCACCGCCGAAGGTGTGGCTGTTCGCAAGGTTATCCGCAAGTAGGTGAAATAACCTATATTGGTTATCATTTTATCCCATATATGTTATTAGCGTAACATATATGGGATAATTTGTTGTTTGGTCATCAGTTTTAGAGTTTATCGGATGGTTATTCTTCCGGAGGTGGATGGCGGTAGTGCTTTGCCTTGGGTGGCTAGCTGCTTGATGTGTTGGATAATCATATCGCGAATGGTTAGGGGGTAGTCGGTTCGAGAGCTGGCGTTGAGGCATGCTTCCATTTGGTCGCCACCGTTGGCCACATAGTCGGGCATGGCTATGGTGTAGGTCTTGGTGGGGTCTATGGCTTTGGAGCTTATTGTTATGTTGGTAGCTTTGCCGTCGGCTATGGTCAGTCGCACTTCGTTGCTTACGGCTTCGCCTCCTCGTAGGGCTATGGTTTGGAATAGGCTTATTACTTCACTGCCTTTTAGTTTTATTATGCTCAGGTTGTTGTCGAAAGGGAACGATTGGTATATATGGCCAAGTGTAATATTGCCTTGTGGCAAGGGGTATCGTATTCCGTGCGTGTTGTATATTGCAAAGTCTACATTGGTATTCATGTATTGTTTGGCAAATATTATCAGTGCATCACACACCCAATTGCCAAGTGGGCTTTCGGGTTTGCCGATGGTCATTGGGTGCAGAGTGGTGCCAATGTGTTTGTTCATGGTTTTGTTTACTGCTTGTGTGTAGTGGTCTATTTTGTTGGCAAACGCCGAATCTATTTTCGAATCTAAATTAGGCGAGAGGGGTATGAGCGAGTATTCTATGGTAGGAGAGCTGTTGGCCGATAGTCTTATTTTGGCACTTCCAAGGTATTGTCCGTACTTCCCGGCTTGCAGTATGGCAATGCTGTCGCCATTGAGGTTAGGGGTGTAGAAAGGTGTGTGCAGAAAGGTGTGTGAGTGTCCGCCAATGATTAGGTCTATGTGTTGCGATGTTTTTACTAGGGTGGTGTCTACGGTGTAACCTCTGTTGTCTTCGTCGGTTAGGCCAAGGTGCGAAAGGGCTATCACAATGTCGGCACCTTGTTGTTTCAGCTTTTGGGCTTCGTGGTCGGTCAGTTCCAAGGGATCGGTATACGATAGGCCTTGCCTATAGGATGGGTCTATTATTCCGTTTGGGTTTGTGTTTGCCGATACAAAGCCTACCTTAATGTCTCCAATAGGTATAATTGTCGATTTTTGTATAAGCGAAGCTGTTGCCGAGTCGCTAAAGGAGTAGTTGGTAGCTATCGCTGTTGTGTGGTTGTTCCATAGCAGCATTTGTTTCAGCCCGTCCATTTGGTTGTCAAACTCGTGGTTGCCAAGGGTGCGTATATCGTAGCCAAGTTCGTTCATAATCATCATCTCCACCTCGCCTTTAAATATATTGAAGAACACTGTACCCTGCACTGCATCGCCGGCATCTACAAGAAGCACGTTGTTGTGAGCGTCCCGTATGCTGTCTATAACCACTTTTCTACGCAAGGCGCCGCCCATGTTGTTGTCCTCCAACGGGAGTATTTGGCTGTGAATATCGTTGGTGAATAGTACAATAAATTCCTTGTCGGCATTGTCCAATGTCGGTTTCATGTTGCTTTGGCACGCTGCAAAACATACCACCATTAAAATATATACTGCAAACCACTGCTTTTTCATGTTCGTCTGTTGATATGTATGATAAATAATCTTCTTATAATCAGCAATACATCAATGCTGCTTGCTATTGTAAAACGTTGACAAATTTCGGAAAATAATTGTTATTATGCAAGGTAACGAAACAACAATATTCATATATTTTGTCTAAACCGAAAAAAAACCTTACCTTTGCATGGTTTAATAGAGGTTTTACATGTTTACAAATATATAGCAATGAGTGAAATAAATAAAAAAAAGGCATTTAAGAAGGTTGCTTCGATAGTGGCAAAAACCATGAAAGTGATAAGTATTACGTTGCTTTCGTTGGTGCTTTTGGTTGGTATTGTTGTGGGTGTGGCATTATATATAGTGTTTACTCCCGAAAAAACGACCAAGATTGTGAATCATTATGCCAATGAGTTGCTTAATGCTGATGTTAATTTCAAGAATATCGATATTACTTTTTTGTCCACTTATCCCGATTTTTATCTTACTATCAACGATGGGAATATTGTTTCCAAAGCTTTTAAGCAGGAAGGGAAACTTTTTCCCGAAGCCAAGGATTCGTTGCTGTCGTTTGCTGCTTGTAGTATAAAGTTCGACCCTGTCAAATATTTGCAAACCAAAGATGTTGAAATAGATAATATCGCTCTCGAAGGTATTAATGCCTTTGTGCTTACCGATGAAACGGGCAAAGCCAATTGGGAAATATTTCCCCCATCGGAAGAGGATACCACTACCACCGAATTTGTGTTGGAGGATTATTTGCACTCGCTTGCAATAGAGAATATAGAAGTAACAAGCGGAAGGATTGTTTACGACGATTATAAGTCGAACATCTTTGCCAAGATAAACAAAACTAAGATAAACCTTAATGGCAACTTTCTCGATCCCAATGCTACATTACAGTTGGATTTGATGTTGGATAAGATAAACTTTAGAACCGATTCGGTAGTCTTTGCCAAGGATTTGAATATTGATTTCTCTACACAGTTGGCTGCCAATTTTGATAGTATAAGTGTGGACCTTGCCAAGGCCAACCTTAGTATAAACGATATTGCCTTTGCTATGGATGGTTATGTGGCGCTACCCGACAGCTCTAGAATTGATGTTGATGCCAGATTGCATGCATCGGTGCCGGCTATAGATATGGCCAAGAAGATGGTGCCCGCTGCATTGGTTCCTATAATTAACACTATGGATGCTACAGGTAGTTTGGACATAGATGCCGAAGTGAAAGGCCGATATTCTGCCGAAGAATATCCTACTGTGGTGGCAAATATGTTGCTGAATGATGCTACATTTAAACATGAATCCATCGATTTTTGGATAAGAGACATACAATTCGAAGCCAATGCTTTTGTGGATTTGAATGGCAACGAACCATCGAATGCCGAGGTTAAAAAGCTGTCGTTAAAAAGTGTTTGTGCCAATGTTGATGCCAATGCCTATGCAACCAACCTTCTTGGCGACCCCCATGTTAAGGCTAGTGTGGCCACAGATGTGGACATAACCAATACATTGCGTTGTTTCCCTGTTGTTGAGGATATGACTGTAAAAGGTTCAACAGATGTAAAACTTAACATAGATACAAAACTTAGTTCTATTACCACCCAACAGTGGAAGAAGGTATATGCCGATGCAATGGTGGTATTGAATGACATAACTATTGATAGCCCGAAAGATACAATGTATATTGCTTTCCCTAAAGCAGAGATTAAAGCCAATACCAATGACCTTAATGTAGAAATTTATCCCGAGAAATATTTGGCAGATGTAGATGTGAAGATAGATTCGTTGAAACTTAACTACTCGTCGTTGGCAAACGGAAATATAGGCTCGGTGGATATACATTCACTTGTTTCGCCCGAATATAAGGATAAGACTATGTCGGCTTTTGCCGATATATTGATTGATAATGCCGATATTACAATGTTGGAGAATATGTATTACAATAGTGGCGAAACACGTTTGGAACTGACAATGAAACCCAACGATAGTGAAAAACTTTCACCAATGATTGGTTGCAAAGTGCGTACTAGGACTACCAACTTTACCATGGATAGTATAGCAGTGGATTTCAGTAATATGGATATGAATTTATTGTTGAAACCTCTTGATACTACCGCTAATGTTGAATATCGCCGCCTAACTACCAAACAAACATTGGATTACTTTGTAGAAACGTTTACCGATAGCACTCTTGTGCAAGATTCTGATATGATGCAAGTAATGCTTGATAGATGGAAGATAGGTATGGATTTCAATATCAATGGTGTTGTGGCCAATATGGGAATGCTCAACTATCCTGTAAATTTGCCGGTGATGAAGATGGCTTTGGATGGCGACGATTTGAAACTGAAAAACTTTATAGTAAGTGCCAAAAACTCCGATATGCAACTTTCCGGAACGATAAATGATTTGGCAAAAGCCCTCGTGGGAAAAGAAAAGTTTAAGGGTGAGTTGGTATTGAAGTCCAATAATCTTAATATCAATGAACTGATGAATGCTATGGTGGTAACCGAAACAGCCGCCGACAGCTCCGAATCTGTGGCAGACACTGTGGTGCCAATGTCGGTAATAGAAGTTCCGGATAATATTGATATTGCCCTTAGCACAGATATAAAACATGCCCTTTATGGCAAAGCAAATTTTAGGAATATAAATGGAAATGTGTTGCTGAGAAACCAAGCAATATTTTTGGATAAACTTAATTATTCGTCCGATTTGGGTGATATGAATATCAGTCTTCTATACAAGGCTATAGACAAATCCAAGGCCGATTTTTCGGCCGAGCTGAAGATTGATAAGTTGAATATCAATACCCTTACCACCAAAATTCCGGAAGTGGATACAATGTTGCCTATGTTGCGGTCGTTCGAAGGTTTGATTTCTACAGATATTATTGCATTGGGAGAATTCGATTCTACGTTGAGTATCAATATGCCGTCGCTTGTAGCTTCCTGCTATCTGAGGGGCGATAGTTTGGTGCTACTTGACAACAAAACATTCCGAAAGTTCTCGAAACTCCTTCTATTCGAAAACAAAGAGCGTAACCTTATTGATAGCCTTGCTGTAGAGCTTGTTATGAAGCAACAGATAATATCGTTCATGCCATTCATATTCCAGATGGACCGTTACAAGGTAGGTGTAACAGGAACTCAATACTTGAATATGGATTTTGACTATAATGTGTCTGTACTTCAATGGCCATTGGGAATAAACATGTTTGTGAAATATGCCGGAAATATGAATGATATTGATAATGCCAAATTGAAAATAAAATTGGCAGAAAAGAAATATGCCAAAGAGTACGAGCGTACGCAAACATTTTCGATCGTTCGTAAACAATGGAAAAATATTATTATTCAGAAACGCAAGGATATATTGGAGAACTGACCCATGGGGTGTAGCCGATAAAATATCATCGTTATGTAGGTGAAATTCCCTCCACAGGAAAATATTTCTCCATCGGGATCTAGATAAAATTCCCTCGTGATGTAAATTTAACAGGATCACGAGGGAATTATTATAGGCAACTTCTAAAAATTGGTTTGCAACTGATTTGTGGAGAGTTGATGAAGTCAATCAAGCACGACTTTCAAAAATTATCCGAAAGGAGAAATTCTTGAAATAGTCTTACGATATTTTTTGAATCTTCCATTTGATAAAATGTCAATTTTCACCATTAAAGAATAACCTTTGGAGAGGTGTTTCGTGAACCTTGGAAGGTTCAGATGCGAACCTTGGAAGGTTCAGATGTGAATCTTGGAAGGTTCTCACACTAATCTCGAATGATTAAAAATCAACCACTTATGATTTCAAGAAAAAACTTCGTAACATTGCTCTCCAAACGAGTGAATTTTTAGAAATTACCTATACGTATGCTTTCGCAATAAATCATTATTTGGGAATGGCTATATCTCTGTTTTGCAAATATATTTATTTCGTTGATTATGCGCTATATTGCATTATATTAATTACATTTGTCCAATATGTGTATTTTATTTTTTGATATGAAAATATTTATTGGTGTAGTAAATTTTCATGCAATAAATTATACTACAAATATTATTTCTGCGTTTCTTTCAAATTAAATTATTATACAATAGGTAACTAATATGAAACAACCTTCTTTTGGCAACGATTTTTCGTTAGCAACCTCGTTGAAATTCTTTTACAGATGGCGTAAAGTATTATTATTGGTTTTGGCTATAGCTTTTGTAGTGTCGCTTATAGCTTCGTTGTTGGTAACCCCTCGCTACAAGTCGTCGGTGGTGCTTTTTCCAACAAGTTCAAACAGAATATCCAAGGCTATACTTGTAGACCGTTATAGTTTGGATTTTATGGACTATGGTATTGAACGCGACTGCGAATATGCCATACAGATACTCTCGTCGCAATCAATGATGGACGACGTTTGTAAGCGTTTCAACCTTATGGAACATTATGGTATAAATCCCAATGCCAAAGATAAATATTTCCAATTGGCAGAGAATTATCGTGGTAATGTATCGGTGCGCCGTACCGAATATTTGGGAGTGGAAGTCTCAGTGTTGGATGTTGATCCACAATATGCTGCCGATATGGCCAACTTTATTGCTGCCAACTACGACACACTATGTAGCCGAATCCACAAGGCACGTGCTACCGATGCTTGTGAAGTGATGGCCGGCGTTTGTTCTCGCTTAGAAGCCGAAATATCGTCATTGGAAGATTCTTTGGGTGGATTATATAATTATTCCGACTATACCAACCGTATGTATCAAGAACTTGCCAAGCAAGTAAGCAGTGGCAATATGGCTGCGGCCAATCGTTTGCGTGACGAGATAGCTTCGCACAAAACAATGAAAGGAAGCTATGCAGGTATCGACAATCTTTTGGAATCGAAACGTAAAGAGTTGGCTACACTTCAAACACAATTGGCCGAACGTCAAACTGATTTGGAAAATGAGATATCCTACAAGTTCTGGTTGGACGAGGCTACCCCTGCCGACAAGAAGGCTTATCCGAAGCGTATAATTATTGTATTGTTGGGAACATTGGCATCGGTGGTTATGTGTATCCTTGTATTGCTGATAATGGAACGTTGGAAAACGTGGTCGGTGTCGGCAAAGGATGAGTAGTATATTATATTCAAAATGGCAATGAACAGCATTGTAGAACGGATAAAGGCCTGGTTGAAAAACAATAATACGCCTGTTGTTGCAGTGGTAGTAACTCTTGCGTTTATGATTTTCAATGCAGTGATGCTCACCAAGGATTTTTACCTTCTTATAGGTATTCCTTTGTTGGGATTGTTGCTTATGCTGTTTGTTTTCAAACTCGAAACCGGCCTTATGGCCACGGCATTGTTTACTCCCTTTGCCATCGACTTTGCCCTCGTACCACAGATGGAGCTATCTATGCCGGTAGAACCGATGATGATACTATTCAGTTTCATCTTTGTGTTCAGAGTGTTGGTAGCTAAAACTTACGACACACGCATACTTAAACACCCCGTTACTATTTGTGTGTTTGCCATGCTAGCGTGGATGCTTATAACTTCAATATCGTCGGAGATACCGCAGGTGTCGTTCAAGTATTTGGCTGCCCGATTGTGGTTTATGCTACCATTTTTCTTTGCAGCCACTCAGATATTCAGTTCTACCAAGCGTATACGACAGTTTTTTTGGTGCTATGCTGTGTCGTTGATAGTGGTGATACTCATTTCTACCATCAAGACGGTGAGCAACTTCTCCGACCTTCAAACACTGCATCGAGTTATGCAGCCGTTCTATAACGACCATACAGCCTACGGTGTTACCATCGCACTGTTTGTGCCGGTGGCATTCTATTTTGCTTACGAAAGGAACGCCAACCCATTGATTAAGTTCCTTTGTGCCGTAGCTTTTGTGGTGTTGGCAGTAGGTTTGGGTTTTTCATATTCGCGTGCAGCATGGATAAGCGTGGTAGGAGCCGTGGCGGTATATTACGCCATCAAGTTTGGGATGAAGATAAAATGGATGTTGGTGATAGCCGCTGTGGGCGTAGCATTGTTTTTCAGCTATCAGGCCGATGTGCTTTACAAATTGGGCAAAAACAATCAAGACTCGTCGTATAATATTGCCGACCAAGTAAAATCTATATCCAATATCTCGACCGATGCCTCCAATGTAGAACGGCTCAATCGATGGGCTTCGGCCTTGCGTATGTTTGAGGAACGTCCCGTAGTGGGCTGGGGTCCGGGAACGTATCAGTTTATCTATGGTAAGTATCAGCGTTCGTACCAGCTGTCTACCATTAGTACCAATTCAGGCAACCGTGGCAATGCTCATAGCGAATATATAGGTCCGCTTGCCGACCAAGGGGCACCGGGAACATTGTTTGTGGTGCTGGTATTTGGAATGACCTTTGCTACGGGTATCAAAGTTTATCGCACGGCCAAGGATAAGGATATTTCCAATCTTGCTATGGCTTTCACGCTTGGACTTTTTACCTACTATGTACATGGTATTTTCAACAACTTCTTGGATACCGACAAACTGTCGGTTCCCTTTTGGGGATTCACAGCAGTGATAGTGGCGTTGGATTTATATTTCCCCAAGAAAGCTTAGAAAAGAATCGCGCACTATTGCCTATAAAAAAAGCGAAATCCCGAAGGATTCCGCTTCCGCAATATTCATGAAAAAAAATTAGAATCTATATACAAATCCTATCGTGATATTAGATTGGCTGAAAAGGGTTTCGGTGCATACTCCAAGACCAAATGCCGATGTCGTGGTTGAGGTTTCGTGGGTCTCATTGTATGTAGGCTCGTTAAATACGTGTCTTTCGGTTGCCTTTTCGTATGTGTAGTTCAAACCAAATAGGTCTAAAGTAGCTTCAACTTGGATGTGGTCGTTTATTTTATAGGCTACACCCGGCATTATGTTTATACCGAAAGCAAAACTTTTAGGTCCTTTGAGAGATGCTTCTTCATTGTTGTTGACGATGGGTATGATTTCGGAATTGCCAAACATTACACCTGTGGTCAATTCGGCAAAAAGCGAGAAGTCATTCCACTCGGCAAAATGATAACGAACAAATGGGGCAATACCAAATTCGGTTCCAACTATTAGTATATTGTTTTCAGATAACGCATCGGAACTAAGAGCGGGTCCACTATGGTCGAAATAGTCATATTCCGTTAAGTGAAAGTGGTTGAGGCCTAACTTTAATCCTACAGCCCATTTGTTGTCGGTAAAATAATAGCCCAATTTTGCTCCAAAAGAAAATTCGGAATACGAAGGGCTTTTTTCTTCATACGTTAGTGTAGTGGTACTGCTTCCATAATTGGTTGTATAAGTAGAGGTTGAAGTACCCGATTGGGTTGAAAATCCCAACGAACCGCCAACAAAAAATTGTGCATTGGCAAACGAAAATGCTGCTACTGCAGCCAGTGTCAAAAATACTTTTTTCATTTCTATGTAAAATTTTAATTTCTGTCTACTTTGGGCATCGGCTTTCCCTTTTTCGGATGCAAATGTACAAAGTTTTTTTTTATCTGCAAAACTTTTTTGTACTATATGTTTTAATTCATTATAAAAGTGTACGATAAAATGCTATCTGTTACATAAAATTTAACAATACTATTTGTTTTTGGAAGCTCTTTGCAGCGTTATTAACCTCAAAATGTAATCTTATACAATAAATAAAAGTTTGGAGCGTTAGATAATTTTCAAAATGCAAAGTGATTAGTAGTTAGCAATTCAGAATAAAAACGACATAATAACTCATATATTGGATTATGAAAAGGGTAGTAGTACTTACGGGAGCCGGCATAAGTGCCGAAAGTGGCATAAGCACCTTTCGCGATTCGGGAGGGCTGTGGGAGCAACATCGTGTAGAGGATGTGGCCTCGATAGACGGGTGGCACCGTAATGCCGAGCTAGTGCAGGAATTTTACAACCAACGTCGCAAAGCTATGATTGCCGCCAAGCCCAATGAAGGTCATCTGCAATTGGTGCGTTTGGAACAATACTACGATGTGCATATCATCACCCAAAATGTGGATAATTTGCATGAGCGTGCCGGAAGCAAAAACATAATACATCTGCATGGTGAACTTACAAAGGCCTGCAGCGAACGCAATCATGATTATGTGGTAGATATAGAAGGTTGGGAATTGAAACATGGAACCTTGGCACCCGACGGTGGAAGGCTTAGACCATTCATAGTATGGTTTGGCGAGGCAGTCCCTATGATAGAGCCGGCAATAGATTTATGCGAACAAGCCGATGTGTTTATAGTGGTAGGAACCTCTCTCAACGTATATCCTGCGGCAGGTCTTATACACTATGTGTCGCCCAAAGCCAATTGCTATTTGGTCGACCCAAATGTGGTAGCGGTACAAAGAAAGGTAACCACCATAGCCGAAAAGGCCGGTACCGGTGTGAAAAAAGTGGTGGATGAACTGATTGAAGAAGCAACAAAGAACTAAATAAAACACATATACATAATATGGAATCATTACTATACCCGATGAAATTTAAACCCATATTCAAGGACAAGATATGGGGAGGGGAAAAGATAAAAACACGTCTTGGTTTCGACTATGGTACGTTGCCAAATTGTGGCGAGCTATGGTCGCTATCTGGAGTGGAAGGCAACGAAACCGAGATTGAAAACGGATTCTTGGCCGAAAACAACCTCAACGAAGTGTTGGAAATATATATGGGCGACCTTGTGGGTGAACGCAACTACGAACGTTTCGGAAACGAATTTCCGATACTTGTCAAGGTGATAGATGCCAACGACAAACTATCGGTACAGGTACATCCCGACGATACATTGGCACAAGAACGTGGTCTTGGCAACGGAAAGACCGAAATGTGGTATGTGATGGATGCCGACGAAAATGCCGAACTGATAGATGGTTTTTCCAAAGATATAACACCCGAATATTACCAAAAAGCCCTTGAAGCCGACAAGATACTTAATTGTATGAATACAGAGAAGGCACAGAAGGGCGATGTGTTCTTTATTCCGGCCGGACGTGTGCATGCTTTGGGCAAGGGATTACTTATAGCCGAAATACAGCAAACGTCGGATACTACCTATAGGATATTCGACTATAACCGTACCGACAGTGAAGGCAACCCTCGTGAGCTGCATACCCAAGAGGCATTGGCAGCGATAGACTTTGGTGCTACACTAAATGCCAAAACACAATACGAATATAGGAAAAACGCCACAGTGAAACTTGCCGAATGCCCATACTTTACTACCAATATGATAGCATTCGACCAACCATTGAAGAAAGATTTCACCAGCTTGGACTCGTTTGTAGTATATTTTTGTGTGGAAGGCATTTGTGCTATTCGTAGCCTCGACACCATAGTGCCGATGCGAGCCGGCGAGTGTGTGCTTATTCCTGCTGTTGCAGACAAGGTGGAATTATTTCCCGAAAAGGACTGCAAAGTAATGGAGATATACATTGATACACCTGCCGATATGCAGTTCGAATCGAGGATACACGACAACGATATATTTGTTTCGTTCGACCAAAATACAGCTGAATAAAATTGTGATAAATAGATTGTTGAACAATAAAAAATATATTAATAACAAAGAAAACGAACATTTTTTTTGGATAGATGTATATTTTGTGTATTTTTGCAAACACTTATAAAAGGTGAAATATAATGAAAGTTACTAATACTCAGGTTGAAATAGCATTGTCGCATGTCGATGATCCCGACTTAAAACAGAGTTTGACACAGTTGGGAATGATACAAAACATAATTACCGGCGAAAACTCGGTGGCTTTTGATTTGGTACTTACCACGCCGGCATGTCCGATGAAGCAAAAAATGAAAGACGACTGTATAGATGCTATACATAATTATATAGACCCTGCTATTGAAGTAACAGTAAACTTCAAGGCAAAAGTATTGCCGGCTATAAATAAGAACGAGATGTTTCCCGATGTAAAGAATATAATAGTAGTGGCTTCGGGAAAAGGTGGCGTAGGTAAAAGCACCGTGGCTGTAAACCTTGCAATAGCATTGGCAAACAGTGGTGCAAAAGTTGGCCTTGTTGATGCCGACTGCTATGGCCCTTCTATACCTATTATGTTTGATCTGAAACGAGAAGATATAATGGGTGAAGAACACGACGGAAAGATGTACATGCTCCCCATAGAAAAATACGGTATCAAGTTGATGTCTATAGGATTTATGGTAGATCCCAACAAAGCCTTGGTATGGCGTGGACCTATGGCATCTAATGCAGTGAAGCAAATGCTTACAGATACTTATTGGGGCGAGGTGGACTATCTTGTTGTAGATATGCCTCCCGGAACAGGCGATATACAACTTACTATTGCACAAGTATTGCCCGTATCGGGTGCTGTAATAGTAAGTACTCCTCAGCAGGTTGCCCTTGCCGATGTGGTACGTGGTGTGGAAATGTTCCTAAACAACGACATAAAGATTCCGGTGTTGGGATTTGTAGAAAATATGGCGTACTTTACACCTGCCGAATTGCCCAACAATAAATATTATATCTTTGGCAAACAAGGCTGCAGAGCTTTGGCCGAAGAGATGAATATTCCATTGCTTGGCGAAATTCCATTGGTGCAATCTATAGCCGAAAATGGCGATAAAGGTACTCCTACAGCGTTGGACAGCCAATCGCCCGAAGGCAAAGCATTTATGGAATTGGCACAAAATGTAGCTAAAGAATTATCGATTATAAACTCTAAGAAATAAAACAACAATATATTATGACATTAGAAGAAAAAATCAACGTAGTAGAACAAGTGAAAAATGGTATTGACCAACTACGTCCTTATTTACAAGCCGATGGTGGCGATGTAGAATTTGTGGAAATGACCGATGAAGGTGTGGTATATGTAAAACTGAAAGGTCACTGCGGCTCGTGTCCTCATGCCTTGATGACTTTGAAACAAGGAATCGAAGCTGCATTACGCGAAGCCATACCACAAGTAACATCCGTTGAACGTGTAATGGAATAACCAACTACCATGATATATACAAAAACGGGCGATAAAGGCAGTACATCACTAGTAGGAGGAACACGTGTGCCTAAGTACGATATACGCATCGAAACCTATGGCACTGTTGATGAATTGAACTCGTACTTGGCTGTGGTGGCAGAGAGTGTGATGCCTACAAGCACCCTATACTACGAGCAGATAAAGAAAATACAACGCGAACTATTTGTGGTGCAAACTTTATTGGCTACCGAAGATGAAGTGTTGTATGCCAAATTGCCACAGCTACCTGCCACAGCAATAGCTGATATGGAAGTTGCAATAGACAATATGGAAACAACGTTGCCAAAGCTGCAATCCTTTGTGCTTCCCGGTGGAAGTATGGCATCGGCACACTGTCATGTGGCTCGTTGTATATGTAGGAGAAGCGAACGTTTGTGTGTCAAATTGGCGGCAGAACAAACTATTTCGGCTGAAATTTGTATATATCTCAACCGTTTGTCGGACTATCTGTTTCTACTATCCCGAATGATATTGAAGATAGAGGGAAAGGAAGAACAATATTGGCATAGCGGAGAATAAACTGAATAGCAATAAATAAATATTGATACAGCACAGCAAAAGCGTGCTTTTAATAACAAGAAAGGAAAGAAGATGTATTGGACACTAGAACTTGCAACAAAATTGGAAGATGCACCATGGCCGGCAACAAAAGAAGAGCTTATTGATTATGCTCAACGTACAGGTGCACCTATGGAAGTTGTCGAAAACCTTCAAGAGATAGAAGATGAAGGTGAGGTGTATGAATGTATAGAAGACATTTGGCCCGACTATCCTTCGAAAGACGACTTTTTCTTCCAAGAAGATGAATATTAATAGATACTAATTTGTGTGTATGCAAATATCTTGTCGCAGAAATATCTGAATACTGTTATATGGTAGAGGGTGTTTTTGCGACAAGTGTGTTTGTATGATGTATCGAAACATGAGCATAAGTAAGCGTAATACAAGTATTGCCCAAGGTGGGCAGATGGTGGTAATAGGAGCCGGGAATGTGGCTACACATTTTGCCCATGCTTTTTCGGCTGCCGGTTATGCAATTGTGCAAGTATATTCGCGAACCATAGATTCGGCACGTACCCTTGCAGGGCAGTTTGGAGTAGGCTGTACCAACAGCTTGTCGTTGTTGCGTACCGATGCCGATATTTATGTCTTCGCAGTATCGGACGATGCTCTTTTCGATATAGCATTAGACCTAAAGCTGAAGGACAAGATTTGTTTCCACACCTCGGGAACAGTGCCTATGGATGTGCTTAGCCCCATTACCAAGAACTATGGTGTGATATATGTCCCCCAAACTTTTGTTAAGCATATAGCTATGGACTATAGCAAGTTGCCGTTTTGTATAGAGGCATCCAATGCTACCACTTTGGCTACTCTTAAGGCTATGGCCTCGGCTATATCGCCATCGGTATACGCTCTTAGTGGCGAGCAACGAAAGTATTTACATCTGGCATCGGTGTTTGCCAATAATTTTGGCAACTGTATTAATGCTATGGCTCAGCAGATAATGGAGCAACACGACCTGCCTTTTGAGATAATACATCCCCTTATCAGCGAAACGGCCAAAAAAATACAATACGGCAATCTATGGGATCTGCAGACAGGGCCTGCCAAACGTGGCGACATAAAAACTTTGGATAAGCATAGACGTCTATTGGCCGATGATTCAAAGGCATTGGAAGTATATAATTTGCTTACATCAATAATAGAAGAAAAGACCAATAAATAATCAGGGCGACTTCTAAAAAATTACTTTGCGGAATGTAGACTTTGCAAGGGTAAAAGTTTAAAAGAATGTTCTTTTATTTGTCCGAATGTGGAATTTTAGAAGTTGTCATTACCCCTATCATCAATCTCTTAGCAATAGGGTGTCAACGCCACGATGGTATACCGTCAAATTTACCCAATATATTGCTTTAAAATTACCACGTGATGTAAATGAAATTTCCTCCTGATGTAGATAAATTTTCCTCGTGATAGAAATTTTCCTTGCTTCTCTGCTGTATTTTAATATACATATCAAAATAAATGTGTAACTTTGCAAGGTAAAAAATAATAGCTATGTCATCAACAAAACTAATAGAAAAGAAAAGGCCTGTAATAGGTTCCATAATAGAAATATGCATAGATGATAAATACTATACCTATGCTCAAAAATTAGGAAATGATGCCGGATCACTTGTATTTTTTGATTATTACGATACTTCTAGGATTGAAGATTCTAGAATATTTAACACTCTAAAAAAATTGTTTATTATTACTATTTATGATAGTGCATTTAAACGTTCTAATTGGAAAGTATTTAATAAGATAGAAATAAGAGAAGAATTTAAAATACTCCCATTAAAGTTCATATATGATAAATTTGTTGATCAATACAAAATATATAATCCTAATACAGGTGAAATAAGAAAATCTAATAGAGAAGAAATAATAGGATTAGAAAAGTCTGCGGTGTGGCCTGGAAATTGTATAGAAGATAGAATTAGAGATCATTATGAGGGTAAGGTTTGTATTTGGGTAAAAAGTATGTATGGCGAAATATTTGAAAACTATCAAGAATTATATGGTTAAACTATATATACACAAACTTTTAAAATTATTATCACTCATGCAACTGATAATCGGTGGAACTCAATGTTGAGCCTGTGCCGTTTCGATACGTCTTCGGCACCATTATAGTACCATTCTTGACAGCAATAAATCTGTTGTAAATGAAAGAATTTTCTCATATAAAGGCCTACTTTTGTTAGGAAAGAAACTCAAAGATAGGATTTTCTTATTTTTGAGCTAGGTGTTACGAGTCGGATATTTTGGTTGTGTGGCTAGCGTGGGACCGGAATGTAAATAGTTCACTATCCATAGGAGCAAACTTTCTTGCTAACAGAGCAACCAAAAGAAGTGGTATCAACCAAATTAAAAAGATATGCTTCTCTGAAATTGACAAAGGAATTGCTTTCGGATGCTTTGACATTATTAGATAATGCTCTTAAGAAGAAATAGGTTACTTTTATGGAAAAGAATTTTGAGCAACGAATATTCGGAAAAATCATAGATATGTTTGTGGGGTATATTTATATGCGAGATTATTTGCAATTTCATTTGTGTAGAGATATAAAATAGAAAACTTGGAATGATTTTTGCTAAAATTGTGTAGGATAAGATGATTTGAGAGGTTTTGATTTTGTAGTTGAAAATTAAGGTAATACTTGTTTTTAAGGCTGTGTATTGCAGTTAAATATAGTGAAAATACATAAAAAGGCAGGATAATGGTTGATTTATTCTGAATAAATGTGTAATTTTGCACAACGTTAAAACATTGATTATTGATAAAAAACTATAATATAAATGAGTGCAGAAAAAAGATATTGCTTAGCAATAAACCCCGGTGCAACAAGCACAAAGGCATCTGTGTATGATGGCGAAACAGAAGTGTTTACAGAAAATATCAAACACCCTATCGAAGAAATCAAACAATTTGCCGAAATAGCCGATCAGTTTGATTATCGTAAAAACACTATTTTGGATATGTTGAAGAAACATAACATTGATGTTAAAGACATTGCCATAGTAGTGGGACGTGGTGGTTTGACCAAACCTTGCGAATCCGGTATCTACCGTGTAAACGATAAAATGTTGGAAGAATGTCGTGCAGGTATCCAAGGAAAACATGCATGTAACTTAGGTTCATTGATAGCCGACAGTATAGCCAAAGAAATTGGTTTGGAAGTTGCATACATTGCCGACCCGGGTATCGTTGACGAAAGACCTGAGGTTGCAAAAATATCGGGACATCCTGTATTTGACTTAGATCCTGAATACGAAGGTGTAATTTGGCACTGTTTGAATCAAAAAATGACTGCTAAATTGTATGCTCGTGAGCAAGGTAAGAAATACGAAGATATGAACCTTATCATTGCACACATGGGTGGCGGTGTATCTGTAGGTATTCATAGTCATGGTAAAGTGATTGAAGTAAACAGAGCATTGTGCGGATTAGGTGCTATGTCCACTACTCGTGCAGGTTCTATCAACTCGAGCAAACTAGTTGAAGTATGTTTCAGTGGAAAATATACCAAGCAAGAAATCATCAAGATGATCACAGCCGAAGGTGGTTTTGTAGCTTATTTGGGAACCAACGATGCTTACGAAGTAGAAGTAAAAGCATTGGAAGGTGACGAAAAATGTAAACTTATGGTTGATGCATTCTGCTATCAAGTAAGTTTGGAAATAAGTCGTTTGGCTGCTACAGTGAAAGGTAAAGTTGATGCCATATTGCTTACCGGCGGTATTGCATACAGCAAACCATGGATGGCTCAAATAGCAGAACACGTTGATTGGATTGCTCCGGTGGCTGTTTACAAAGGTGAAAACGAAATGTTGGCCTTGGCTATGTGTGGTAAAGAAGTTTTGGACGGAACTGCAGAAATAAAAACACTACAAAGATAACATTCCTATGAAGAAGATATTTCTTGTGGTAGCATTGGTGCTTCCATTGATGGTTAATGCCCAAAGTAAAAAAGTGGAGTTGAAGACTTTCGAAGATTCGTTGTCGTATGCAGTAGGTTGTGATATTGCTAATGGATTGCAACAATTGCCTATAGATTATGACATAGTTACTAGGGCCATATTGGATATGACTAAGGGCGAAAGCCAATTTACATCCGATGATGTGAAGAAGATTCTGAACGAATTGCAACTACGTCAGCAGAGAAATATGGAAGCCGAAGCCCAAAAGAATATCGAAACTGGGAAGAAGTTTTTGGCAGAGAACCGTAACAACAAATCGGTATATGAAACCCAATCCGGATTGCAATATAAGATAATAGAACAAGGAAAAGGAAATAAGCCTGCTGTTACCGATAAGGTGAAATTTCACTATAGAGGAACATTGCTTGATGGAACACAGTTTGATAGCTCTTACGACCGTGGTCAACCCCTTGTAGGCGAAGTAAACCGTTTCATTGCCGGATGGGTAGAAGGTATGCAACTGATGACCGAAGGTTCAAAGTATGTATTTTATATACCTAGCAATTTGGGATATGGAAATTTCCCTGCCGGACAAATTCCTCCCGGATCACTACTTATCTTTGAAGTAGAACTTTTAGAGATTATAAAATAATACAAATATATTGTAAAGATATATTGAAAGGAAAGAAGTCCAAAGTTCTTTTGGACTTCTTTCTGTTTAGATAAGAAAAAGATAAAAACGGATTGTTTATGTCGGGCAATACAATAGGCAAAATATTTCGGTTTACCTCCTTTGGAGAGTCGCATGGCAAGTGTATAGGTGGTGTTATAGATGGCTGTCCGTCGGGAATGGTTATAGATATAGGCCGTATTAAGCATGAGCTATCTAGGCGTAAGCCACAAAGTAAATTCTCTACCACACGTGTGGAAGGCGATGAGGTAAATATCATATCGGGAATGTTTGAGGGCAAAACGTTGGGTACACCTATTGCTTTTTATGTGGAAAATACAGAGCATCGGTCTGAAGATTATGATGTGTTGAAGGATGCTTTTCGCCCGTCGCATGCCGACTATACTTATCAAGCAAAGTATGGTATACGCGACCATCGTGGTGGTGGAAGAGCATCGGCAAGGGAAACAGTGGCGAGGGTGGTGGCAGGAAGTATTGCCAAACAATTGTTGGAACAACGTGGGATAACTATTGCGGCTTATACATCCCAAATAGGCAGTGTATGTATTGATAGAAAATGGGAAGGTTCGGATTTCTCCAAAATAGATTCCAATCCTCTCTGTTGCCCCGATGAAAATAAGGCAAAAGAGATGCAAGCTCTTTTGCAAACAGTGGCTTCCAATGGAGACACAGTAGGAGGGATAGTTACTTGTGTGGTTAAGGGGTGCCCTATAGGATTGGGAGAACCAATATTTGACAAATTGCAAGCCGACTTGGCGAAAGCCATGCTGAGCATACCATCGGCAAAAGGTTTTGATTATGGTGACGGATTTGAGGCAGCCTCAATGTTTGGTAGCGATAGCTTGGATTTGTTTGATGTCAACTTTGCTACCCGTACCAATCATTCGGGAGGAATACAGGGTGGGATATCTAATGGCGAAGATATAGTATTTCGTGTGGCATTCAAACCTATAGCTTCATTGGTCAAGCCTATTGCAATTGTAGATAAAAAGGGCAATGAAAAGATAGTGCAATTGGGTGGCAGACATGACTGCTGCCAGGTGCCGAGGGCTGTACCCGTGGTAGAGGCAATGGCAGCATTGGTGTTAGCAGATATGCTACTATGGTATGATGCATACAGAAAATAAAACGATAAAACTAGAACCGAAATAATAAATAAAACGTTATTTCGTTAATTATTGCAATAATATAAAATATGATGATAATGAGAAAAATACTATTATTACTTACTATATGTATTGTGGCAGTTTCGTGCCAAAACAATAGGGAGAGTTTTACTATTGAAGGCTATCTTAAGGGTGGCGAGGGTAAATATGTTGTTATAGAAGAGATTACTCCTACAGAGATTATATTTATAGATTCTGTGAAGCTTGATGATAAAGGCGAATTTAAGTTTAACTATAGAATGCCGTATAAGAGTTTCTACAATGTAGTAGTGTCGCAAGAAGACTTTATAATGTTGCTGCCCGGCTATAAAGAGAAGATAAAACTTACAGGCGACTACAATAATCTTTCGCGTACTTATCAGTTGGTAGGTTCGCCCGAGTCGCAGTTGCTATGGCAGTTGAATGATTATTCCATTATGGGTGTAGATCGTTTAGACTCTATAAAGATGGTGTACGATGAGCTAATGCAGAACCTAGATGCCAATTTTATAAAGAAGGAGAAAGAACAGTTGGATAGCATCTATCTTAATGCTTATTATGAACAACAAGACTTTGTGGTGAACTTTGTTCAAGAAAACAGTGGTTCGCTATCAACACTAATAGCATTGTACAAAACGTTTAACACCATACTACTAATAAACCCCGAACAAGGATTTGAGTACTACGAGATGGTAAATGAAGGGTTGAAAAACTCTCTGCCCGAAAATCCGCATACTTTAAACTTTGGCAATACTATGCAGAAGATGAGGTTTAAGTATGGTAGTACGTCTGATGAAGCAACAATAACTATGGGTAACTAACTTTTTTCATATATCTAACAGTCTATGCAAGAACGGACAAAGTTATACTTTATCTCGGATATACATTTGGGAATACCACCTAACGAAAAGGAGAGGGAACAGATGTTTGTGGCATGGCTTGACTATGTAAAGGTCGATGCCAAAAAGATATTTTTGCTGGGCGATATATTTGACTTTTGGTTTTCTTATAAGCATGTGGTGCCTCGCGGTTATGTGCGTGTGTTGGGCAAGTTGGCCGAATTGTCAGACATGGGTATAGAAATACACTATGCAATAGGCAATCACGATATGTGGATATTTGACTATTTCTCCAAGGAATTGGATATAAACACCTACTCTAAACCATGGGGATTCACCTACGATGGCAAAGAATTTTTGGTAGGGCATGGCGATGGATTGGGCAAGAACGATAAGAAATACAATTTCTTGAAACTATTGTTTGCAAGCAGAATATGCCAGAAACTATTTGCTTCGTTGCATCCTTATATAGGAATGTCGTTGGCTAAGTTTTGTTCCAAACGTAGTAGGTTTTCCCATTCGGAGATGGATTTGACCTATTTTGGCGACGATAAGGAGGATATAACCTTATATTGTAAAAAGGCTTTGAATGATAAGCATTACGACTATTGCATATTTGGGCATAGGCATCTTTTGTTGGATAGAGAGATAGGGCAAAACACACGATATATCAATTTGGGGCAGTGGGTAACCGATAAGTATTATGCTGTTTACGACAACCACGATATAAAGGTAGAAAGTTTTTTGCCCATTATGAATAATGATTAATAATACATAATAATATAAATGTTATGGAATTGAATATTGATATTACAGCACAAGAAAATGTGCAGAAATGGCTGAATGGCAATTACGACGAAGAAACTAAAGAGGCTATTCGTAAGATGATTGCTGAAAATCAGAACGAGCTGAATGAAAGTTTTTATAAAAGCTTGGAGTTTGGTACCGGTGGACTTCGTGGTATTATGGGCGTAGGTACCAACCGTATGAACAAATATACTGTGGCTATGGCTACTCAAGGATTGGCCAATTATGTTATTAGTTCTTTTAAAGATACAAAAAACCTTAAGGCTGCGGTGGCTTATGACTGTAGAAACAACAGCCCGTTGTTTGCTAAGATTACTGCAAGTGTATTGGCTGCGAATGGTATACATGTATATCTTTTCGACAAATTGCGTCCAACGCCCGAACTGTCGTTTGCTGTTCGTCAGTTGGGATGTCAAGTAGGAGTGATGATAACAGCATCGCACAATCCTAAAGAATATAACGGCTATAAAGCATACTGGAACGATGGAGGACAGTTTGTAGCTCCGCATGATACTAACGTTATTGACGAAGTGTTAAAGATAAAGTCGCTCGAAGATATAAAGATGAGTGGCAATGAAGATAATATAGAGATAATAGGCGAAGATATTGATAAGATATATTTGGATAGGGTAGAGAAGAATTGTCTATTGCCCGATGTTATACGTAGACACAAAGATATAAAGATTGTATATACTCCGCTTCATGGTACAGGTGTAACTTTGGTGCCTGCAATATTGCAAAGACTGGGATTTACCAACGTGACGATGGTAAAGGAACAAGCCATTAACGATGGCAACTTCCCTACTGTGAAGTCGCCAAACCCCGAAGAGAAGTCGGCTTTGGAAATGGCAATAGCATTGGCCAAGGATATAGATGCCGATATAGTTATGGCTACAGATCCTGATGCAGACCGTGTGGGTATTGCCGTAAAACGCAAAGACGGCCAATGGATGCTGTTGAATGGAAATCAAACGGCTTCGGTGCTTACATACTATCTTGTAAACCAATGGAAGGTAAATAACAAACTTATTGGAAAGGAATTTATCGTAAAAACAATAGTAACTTCCGAACTTATAAAGGATATTGCCGAACGCAACGGTGTGAAGTCGTACGATGTACTTACAGGATTTAAATTTATTGCAGATAAGATAAAAGAACTCGAAGGCAAGGAAGTGTTTATTGGTGGCGGCGAGGAAAGCTATGGCTATATGATTGGCGACTTTGTGAGAGACAAAGATGCTGTAAGCACATGTGCCATGATAGCTGAGATAGCTGCATGGGCTGCCGATAATGGAAAGACATTCTTCGATGTTTTGATTGATTTGTACAAAGAATACGGATTCTACAAAGAAGACCTATTGTCGATGACCAAAAAAGGTAAGTCGGGAAATGAAGAGATTAAGCAAATGATGGTAGATTACCGTAGCAACCCTCCAAAAGAGATAGCCGGTAGCAAGGTGGTATGCATAAAGGACTATCAGTTGCAAACTTCAACCAACTTGCAAACAGGTGATGTAGAGTCTATAGTCTTGCCCAAGTCGAATGTACTACAGTTCTTTACCGAGGATGGCAGCAAGGTCTCGGTACGTCCGTCGGGAACCGAACCCAAGATAAAATTCTACTTCGGTGTAAAAGGCAAGTTGACCAATCCGGAGGATTTCGATGCCGTAAACAATGCTTTGGACAGCAAGATAAAAGCTATAAAGACTTCGTTGAATTTGGAATAACATCTGAAAGAGGGTTACAACATTGTTGCAACCCTCTTTTGTTTATGTGCAACTGCCTTATTTATAGCCCTAACCATGGGGAGTACACTTGCCAAGTGTGGCACCTGTCAATGCCAATCCACGTGCATGTGCCGGCCGCTTGGGTAGATGTGTATTTTTATTCCATTCTTGGCAATTATTCCAATAAAAATATGTACATTTGCACCATATAAATGATAATGATATTGATAGTGTAAATGTTTAAAATGTAATAAATTATATATGTTATCGAGAATACTTAATGTTTTAAAGACTCGCAAATTTTGGGGCGAGTTGATTATAATGACCGTTGGAATGATGGTAACGGCGTGTGCTGTTTATTATTTTCTTGTGCCCAGCAAGCTTATTATCGGCACTATTTCGGGCCTTTCGATAGTTATTAGCGGGGTGTCGGAAAGTTTGTTTGGTGTGGCTTTGCCGGTATCAACGGTTATTTTGGTTATCAATGCCGTGCTGCTCGTGTTGGCATACTTCCTTATAGGCAAAGAGTTTGGTATCAAAACTGTTTATACAGCCCTTATACTTGGGCCTTTGATGAGGGTGTTGGAAACCTATTTCCCTTACGAAAAATTTATTCAGCCCGATGCTCAAATACCATCGGTTATGGGCGATATTTGGTTCGACCTCGTGTGTTTTGTGCTCCTGCTTAGTGCTGCACAAACGGTGCTTTTCAAGATAAACGCTAGTACCGGCGGCTTGGATATATTGGCCAAGATTGTAAACAAATATCTTCATTTCGACATTGGCGCTTCGGTGTCGGTGGCCGGAGCCATTATTTGCTGCACTGCTTTTGCCATCAACCCCTTCCACATGGTGGTAATTGGCCTGATTGGTACTTGGATAAATGGCTTGGTGGTCGATTTCTTTACCGCAGGGCTTAATTCCAAAAAGCGTGTGTGCATAATATCGTCGCAGCACGAGCGATTGAAGGATTTTATTATCCACGATCTTGTGCGAGGCGTTACTCTTTATGAAGTTACGGGCGGATACAGCAACGAAAAGAAGGTTGAGATTGAAGCCCTACTGAACAAGGACGAATTTACCCGCCTGATGAAACTTATCAACGACGAGGGTATTGATGCCTTTGTTACGGCCGGAAATGTAAGCGAGGTCTATGGCTTTTGGCTTACCAAAAAGGAGAAAGACAGAATCAGAAGGAAGATTTAAAGGCAGTTTCCAAAAAATGCTTTGCCGGTGATTTACGGAAACTATAGAAGGGTATAGAGGGTTTTTATACTCTCTATACCCTTCTGTATTTTTCTTTACTCTAAGCTCCGAAGTAAGAAAAGCCTGTCTCTGCATGAAGCAAACCCTGTGAGTTTGCGATAGCGTTTCCGTTAGGAATTTGCACGGTTAACGCAGTGCTAGTGCAAAAGCGGAGAACAAGAAAAACCCTGTGAGTTTGCGATAGCGTTTCCGTTAGGAATTTGCATGGTTAACGTAGTGATAATGCAAAAGCGGAGAACAATATGAGCCCCCAAAAACACTACTTCTTACATAGTTATAGCGCGTTTCATATCTATATTTGGGGGTTATATTTGTGTTTGGTTGTAGCATAATTGTTACTTGTTTTATTTTATATGTTATCAACTATGGTTCTTGTGGTGTTTTTTTACTATTTTATACGAGTCTAAACCATACACACCCGGTAATACTTTTTTCAACTTCAATTGCATTTGAACAGAATCTTGAAAATCTCTTCCATATTTATCTCTAAGATTTTCTATCTTCTTTGATCCACATCCAATCCTTTTTTCTTGACCATTAAATTCTATTTTGAAGCCACCACCACCACTATTACCACGTCTACCAACATAGAAATGATCAATAACTGGTACACAATGCTCTTCACTAGGTGCCGAAATAAATTTACTTGCAACGAACAATAGTAAATAAATCATATTTATTCCAAAGATTACATAAAGTGTTTTCAAAAGTATATCTTTAACTTTTACCTTTTTTACATCTTCATAAATGATTACTATTATGAGACCAATACCCATTGATATTTCAAACAATATTCTCAAAACAGTATTTGTAATAATTATATCACCAGTAGTGAAAAGTCTGAATAACGCAAATCCTGTATATATTTTGAATCCTGTTTTAAAATTAAAATACTTGTCAATCAGTATCTTTAAATAATTTGTCATAACCTTCATCTACAATCTTACCATTTATTTCAGAACATGCTCTATTTCTTTGAT
>JAGCLZ010000086.1 GCA_017646685.1 Bacteroidales bacterium
AACAGGCAAACACGAAATAGGCACAGTAAAGAAGTCGCTGGATGTAACACTGCGAGACAAAACATCGCTCACCTATAGCGGCAACCCCGCTTCGGTGAAGGAAAACATAGGTAAAAATGCTAAACTAAAGAAAAGATAACCGCTACAAAGAAACAGCAAAATTAATAAACGAATAAATAAATACGACGAAAGTAGGAAAATATAAAGTAGTAGATCTGATTAGCCCTACCGCAGTCTATAAACAAATAACTATAAAGATATGAATAATACATTTGAACTATCGAGATTTAAGAAAGTAATAGTTTACGACTTTCATCAATACTTACACCGCTTTGGTATAGTATTGGCAATACTTATAGGAATATCCACACTTGGAACATGGATAACATCACTATCCTTCGATTCGTTTACAAACATTATAGAAGAAGATATCAATGTTTCACCATTCATACGCTATATGACAATATCGTACATGTTTTGGCTTGCAATATGGATAGCACCGGCATGGATATATGGCTTTATCAATATGAAGAAAGACGGTCCACAATATGCCACACTGCCGGCATCGTATTTGGAAAAATTTCTAAGCATACTATTCTACACCCTAATAGTTACCCCTGTAGCATTCGAAGGCGGATGCTATATTGTAGACACCCTGCTTACATTGCTACCATGGGGCGGTTACAATGAATTTATTTGGAACCTAGATACCAACGAACTAATAAAAATGTTCGACACCGTTCCGGAATTCGATTACGACTTTCCTACAATAATACGATACTCTATATATGGTATCATCAGCATGATTTCATCATCAGCATTCATGTTCTTCACCTCTACGATATTCAAAAAACACAAGATTTCCAAAACATTCGGAATATGCGTAATACTATCCTTTGTAGGACTAATTGCATTCTTTGCATCCCTACCTTCTGTAATTGAATACATAGATGAAAATATAACATTAGACAACCACATAGACGAATATTTCGAAGAGCGTCTTATGCCTATGTTTATGAATGCATCCATAATTTTCTGTATAGTAGAAACAGTGGTATGCTACCTATGGGGCTACCATAGAATGAAGAAAATGAAATTTTAGATTAGAATACTTTTTATCAACATGTCAGCTACATTCCTTAAGAACCACAACACTTGCCAATTTGGAGCTGTTGACTTGTGGCTTGTCAAAAAAATAAAAATGATATGGAATTTCACGAACTAAAACCGATATATAAACAGATAATAGACACCATCCACGAGCGAATACTTACCGGCCAATGGGAAGAAGAAAAACGAGTACCATCGGTAAGAGAATTGGCAGTGGAATTGGGTGTAAACCCCAACACCGTTATGCGTGCATACGAATATTTGCAACGCTACAATGTGTTGCAAAACTCTCGCGGCATTGGCAACTATGTATGCCCAAATGCACGCAAAAGAATAATGGAAATGCGTAGAACCGAATTTATCGAAAACCAGCTACCCGATATTTTCAAACAAATAGATATCCTGGAAATACCATGGCAGCAGATAGATGAACTATACCTAAACCGAAATAACAAATAATATGGAAAACAACGATGTGCCGAAAAAATTTGGAAAGCATTCGCATATTGCGAGGTAGTATTTATAGCATTCTCGCTGCTGATAGCCAAATGGAAACGAATTTTAAAGTCTGAAATAATAATCAAATAATATGAAGAAAACATTTTTATTATTAACCCTTTGTACACTTATGCTTTCGTGCAAGACCTCGAAGCTAGTACAAAAGGACGTATCGATAGATAAATTTTTAAGTAACGAATGGATATCGTTCGACATAAAAAGGTTGCTTTATGATGGCGGAACATTACGCTTTGAGCCTGTAAGTAGTAAAGTAATTATACACAATGCTTCCGATTCGACTCGAGAAATAGCAGTGTTTGACAACAACTATTACGAAAATAGTGCTACCATACTGAACAACCAAAGGGTAATAACTATCGACAACAGCAATGGTTTTATCAGTCATCAGGTTTCAAATACCGAACCTTATAATGATATAGCCATGAATACATTGCAGAATCTGATGAACTATTTTCCGATGTATTTTCCACACAACTATGGGTCGAAGGTTACTTATTCCGACAGTACTTCGGGCTATACCGTAACGGCCGACAACGATACAATATATACCATACCGGCAACAATAGTGGAAAAAATATGCTATAGTGCAGATTATTGCAAGCTGGTAAATTCTCCCGTTGAACTTGGTTACAGCTCAAAGTACAAAGCTTTTGTACGAGCCAAAGAGATAAAGAAATGGTACGAAGGTAATTATTATAACGAGTACGAAATATCAAACATCTGTTTCGAGAACCAAAAGAACCTGATTGATTCGGTGTTCGACACTAAGCAGTACAACGACTATGTAATGGTACCTGCCAATCAATTTCTTCCGACACAGAATACATGTCGTAATTTGGAGGCAACGGACAGTGTGCTGAATTATCCGCTTATAAATATATTCAGTGGCGACACTCTCAGATTGGCAAATATCTCCGGCACTTTGCTACTCAACTACTTTAACCCTGCACTTAGTAAGGAATATTTTAACAAAGTAAATGTAGGAGCCAATGGCGTGGTGGATAATTGTATTTGGGTATTGCCCTATAGAGCGAGTATCAGTAAAATCAAAAGTTTTGCACAACAAAATGATATGGGTACCAATGTGTATTATGCCGAAGATTTCAAAAAACATTATCTTGGCGGTCTTCAAAGAAACTTTCTTTTCAATAACGAACACAAAATTATAGGCTATACCCAATATATTTCGGGCGACGTAAGTGAATGGGTAAACAAAATGTTTAAAAAATCTAAAAACAACAATGACAATAATAAATAACACCAACAGTAACACACTGCCGGCATACCTTTCGGCAGTGCCGGCAACCATAATGTTATTCTGAAAAAAGGCTTGCTCAAGACAAAAAGACTATTGCTCAGAGCGAAAAGATCGTCGATAAAAATAAAAACTCGCTTGCATATACCCTAAAATACCCGGGTGTTTCGAGGTAAAAGACCAGGTCTTTTAGGGTAAAAAACCAGGTCTTTTTATATAAAATACCTAGGTCTTTTATATAGAAACCATGCGAGTTTTAGAATTTAGCAAGCGACTTTTCAAATTCTTCAAGCATAAAAACACATTTTATTAACCGCTACACCAATATGTAGCTTAAACACAAAACAACCAAAACTATGATGAAAAAACTTACAATAATGATTATTGCCGTGCTGATAGGCAGCAGTGCCATAGGGCAAAAATATTTTGAAGGCAAGGCAACGTACCAAATGTCGATAAATGGCTTTGGTGCCGGCAGTACTACCAATGTGGTGTATTACCGTGCCGACGGTAGCTATGTATATAACACTATGATGCTGAAAACTATTCATTTTGCCGACAGGAATGAGAGTTATAGCATAATGAAGTCGAAAGATAAAATAATTTCAATAGATACTTTGGGAAATTTTTATCGGAAGACAGATACCATATATTATGGTATAGACACTGTGGATGGGCAACTATGTACACGTTTAGATACCAAAGATAGTATGGAAGATGATATAGTATGTAATCGTACAAGTATGATATACCATGACCTCGATACTGTCGATGGCCGAAAGTGTGTAAAGATAATATCCTCTAGTAAAGATGGGTCCATGTCGTTCACAGACACAACATGGATAGATACCACGGTAAATGTACGTAATGAGCAGTCGCCATCGGGAAAAGGATTGAACATAAAAAACATCGGTGTAATGAAACGAGGCAAGATAAAAATGGGAAGTACGCAACAACTTGTATCGATCGAGGAGATAGATGTGCCCGACAGCATATTTGTACTACCACAACCAAGCAGCCAAAAGAAAGATACAAAGCCTGCAGCCTCGACAACATCAACAACTAAATACATGGTTGAAACCTCCGAAAGCACATTCGAAAACGACATCAAAGACGGCATAGTGCTTGTAGATTTTTGGGCCACATGGTGTGCACCATGCCAAGTGCTTACACCCAAAATGGAAGCCATAGCCCAAAAACATGCCGACGAGGTGAAGGTGCTGAAGCTGGATGTGGATAAATGCAAATCGTTGGCAAAGGAATATAAAGCCGAGTTTATACCCATGGTAGTGGTAATGAAGGACGGCAAAGAGATAGGCCGGCTGGTAGGTGCCGACTTCCAAAACACCGAAGAGGTTATATGGCAAAAAATAAAAGAAATAATTAAATAACTAATAAATAACATCAAAACAATGAAGAAACAAAGTAAAAAATCCATAGCACTACTGCTGATAGCTACAGCGCTAATGATAGGAAATAGTACAATGGCACAAAGCGAAAACGGAAGCAAATCCGAATCGGAACAGGCTTACGACAATTTGTATAAAAATCATGACTACTCGGTAAGCATAAAAACCGATGGATCACAAACTACGTATTTTTGCAGTCTAAACGACGATATGATGGCCTGCAAAAAGAATATAGACGATACGATTTACAAATATCGATGCTTGATAAAAGACGACAATATTATATCGATGATAAATATAGGAATCGGCAGAGTGGCGTTTTGGGTTCCGGGCATGAAACTGACCGGTGATAAGATATTGTTTACCAACATTGACCAAAACAAGAATGTGGTAACCTTCGATGTCAGATACAAAGGCAAAACTATAGCCAAGTGCATCATAGAACTGCCCGACAACGAAACAAAGTTCAAACAACTACTTCCTTTGAGCTTCAACAGCGATGATGAATCCACTGAGCCATCGGCACAAAAGGCAACCTATATGGAAAACGTAGCTATATGTATCTTTACAGAAATATTCGATTCGATAAAAAGTAGTTTGGCTACCAAATATCGCCAATGCTACCAACACTTCGACGAAATAGCCAAAATGGGGATGAAAAATGGATACTCGTACAAAGCACATCACCCAAAACACCACGACGAATGTAGCTTTTCGGGAATGAAATAAATAACAGTAGATAATAATAAATAACATCAAAACAATGAAGAAACAAATATTGATAATTACAACTTTGGCAATAGTGATATTGGCCGGCACAATATCGTGTACAAATAAGAAAGAATGTCCGATAGTAACCGAAACAGTGGTACTAACCGACAACCCTACTCCTGTTTTGAAAGACGAACAAGCTCCGGAACTATCCGCTCGAGACGAAGGAATAATGAAAGAACTTGGAAAAGAATGTAAACCTGGACGAGTATATGCAGTTGAAAAAATATGTTACACCGAAATAACTGACGAACTATTGTTGGGTTTTATACCTTACCACAAAGAACAACGCCACTGCGACATACACACACTGAAAGACATCTGCAGCATAGAAGAACTGCTTATACCGCTTAAGGAAAACGACACCGTGTTTGAGAAGTTTAAAGAAGGCTACGTCATCTGCTTTCCCGAATACACAGGAATGCCCGACCCATGGCTGGCTTTTGTGATAGACCGCAACGCAAATCCGGCATTTGGAATCTACCAATGTCCGATGAAGTTGGATACCGTTGTAGGCAACCGCCACAAAATATACAACAATGCACTGAACCTCGAACAAGGAAATACTATGACATGTATTGTTTCGATACCATATCACAACAAAGCCGGACTTATCAGATCTTTGTAAGCATTACTTTATAAATATACATACTATTATAACTGCAAGTGGGCACATAGCTGCCGGCTTGCAGCTTCCTTTTTCAACACTTTGATAATCAAATATGGATAACTTGTAGCGAAGAGCCATTACACTTGGCATTTGTAAGTGCCATACTTAGGGGGCGTAACCATGGGAGTTAGACATCAAAACTCCCATACTTTTGACCCGTAAGTATGGGAGTTTCGGATTGTAAACCGCATAGTTTTTTATAGCAAGTTTGGTAGAAACTTTTGTACAATTTTCCGAAGCAAATTTCGTTTACGATATGTTATTAATCAAAAAACTCGAATATATGGATACAATAACTATAGGATTACTTATACCCTTTATGGGAACACTGCTGGGAGCTGCCACTGTGTTTTTGCTCCGCGATAAGATGGGAACGAAGTTTCAGAAGTTTTTGCTAGGCTTTGCTTCGGGGGTAATGATAGCAGCCTCGGTATGGTCGTTGCTTATACCGGCCATAGAGGTTTCGGAGGGTCAAAGCCAATATGCGTGGCTACCTCCTGCCATAGGTTTTTTGGGTGGTATGGGCTTCTTGCTGCTGCTCGATACCGTAATACCTCACCTCCACCTTGGCTCCGACAAGCCCGAAGGTATGAAAAGCAAGCTGGGCCGTAGCACAATGCTTATGTTTGCTGTTACCCTTCACAACATACCCGAAGGTATGGCAGTGGGAGTGGTATTGGCCGGTGCCATAAGCGGACAAACGGCCATAACCATAGCCGGTGCCATAACCCTATCAATAGGCATAGCCATACAAAACTTTCCCGAAGGTGCCATCATTTCCATGCCGCTGCGTAGCGAAGGCATGAGCCGCAAAAAAGCCTTTGGCTATGGAGCCCTGTCTGGAATAGTAGAACCCATAGCAGCCATAATCACCATAGTACTGATAGACCTTATGATGCCTATCTTTCCATATCTGCTGGCATTCTCGGCCGGTGCAATGATATATGTGGTGGTGGAAGAGCTGATACCCGAATCGCAAAACGGCGACCACTCCAACATAGGCACCATAGGGGTAGCCCTTGGATTTGTGCTTATGATGGTGCTAGATATAATGTAATGGTTGCCTATTGGGTATGGAAAAGACAATAAAAATGCACTTACAAGCACTTGCTTATATATCGCTACTCGTTTGCCCATTTAGTTTAACAGCTCAAACGGTATACACTTATCGTGATATTATTTCGGTATACTCGCCCAATGGCGAATATTATGCAGTAAGCAAACCATATTCAAGCACACAACAATTACTGATGGGCACAACAGAGGTATACCACACGGCCACCGACAGCCTTATGTTTGCAATAGACGAATGTATGACCGATGGCGAGTTACTCATAAGCAACGATGGCCGACATCTACTCCATCTGTTCAACTACGACTATCGTTACAGCCGGAATTATTCTACAGATTTGCCAAAAGAATATTGGCGTAATGAGTCTGTATCATTCTTTTGCGATGGCAAATTGGTAAACCGTTTTTCTATAAAAGATTTCTGCGGAACCGGCGAAAATAGGTTATTATTTAATCTTTTAGATAGTGTAGTGATGGATGCGAACAGTGGTTTATACAATAGATATTATAAATCCAACACCACAGCTCGCGACACACTGCTACACGAAAGACCCGTATATCAATTTGGCGACACCGTATTTGTATATACCCACAATAGAAAGTTGATAATTTTAGATTTGCAGAAAGGAAGTTTTTCCACACATAGCTTCGACAGCCTAAACATACAAGAATTGCAGTCTGTTGCCCCACAAAGGCGGACAAAACAACTCTTTAGATGTCCAAGTGATTATGCCAAAATGATTGATGGTAATAGGAAAATTGAATCCGGCCAAATTATAGCAAAGTTATTAGGTTTAAAAACGAATAAAAACCATAGAGATAGGGATTTTTATAAATTCTACAGAGTTGGATTATGGCTGAAAGTACATAAATCGGGGCATGCCGAGGTAGTAAATGTATACAATGCCGACAACATACCAATCCAAGAACTGTACAAAAACATTGATAATGCAATATTCGACACAAACAATTTTTCCAACAATGTAGATTATTGGTACAAAGAAGTGTTTGGTTTGGTAAGAAAGAAAAATAGAGTAACAGCACGATTGGAAAAAATAAAACAAAACAAAATTGATAGGATCGAGTACCGAAAACAGCTAGTCAAAGACACTATCAACGGAATATATATACCCAAAAACATCGAAGAGTGTTTCAAAGAATTAGACTCCATGTTATCCCCAAAAGACAAGTATTACATTATGAAAAGTTCTACAATTAACCTTCACCATTCGCTTGGAATGTGGTTGAGAAACAATTGGTATCTGTGGAGAGGCTCTCGATTAAAGACATATTTTATTGATAGAAACATTACCCATCCCGACGAAATGTCGTCCATAATACTAGAATATTATCACAACTATCTGAATGGAATAAACGATGAATGGCAGAAGTTCGACAAAAAAGAATAATAAAAAAGCGGAACTGTTTATAACAACTCCGCTTAAAAATCTTGTGACTAAGCTGGGATTCGAACCCAGGACCCCATCCTTAAAAGGGATGTGCTCTACCTGCTGAGCTACTTAGTCAAACCAGAAACTAAATTATTTTACCAACAAACTTGTTGTGACTAAGCTGGGATTCGAACCCAGGACCCCATCCTTAAAAGGGATGTGCTCTACCTGCTGAGCTACTTAGTCAAACCTTTTCTCATCGTTTTGAGTTTGCAAAAGTACTACTTTTATTTCAATTGACCAACTTATTTTGCAATTATTTTCAATAATATTTATCAATATACTGTTTTTCAAAGTATTAAAAACATCATTTTTTTCGTCACTTTTACTGTTTTTACATGTTTTTTATCCTCAAAAAACGAATATTTCATCGTTTTTTCATATAATTCCTTCACGTAAGATATCATGTAAATGCACCACTCCAAGATAATGTTTTTGGTCATCTGCAACTATCAACTGAGTTATTGACGAAGCTCGCATCATGGACAAGGCCTTGGTTGCATATTCATTTTCATGTATTGTCTTTGGACTATTTGACATTATATCCTTTGCAGTAAGGTGAGCAAATGAATCGTTTGATTTCATCATACGTCGCAAATCGCCATCAGTAATTATTCCCTTCACCATATCATCTTCTACCACCACGGCACATCCCAACCTTTTAGAAGTCATTTCCAAAATAGTTTCACGCACACCGGTATCGGGCGCTACCATAGGTTTTTCATTTTGCTTGTACAAATCCTCAACACGCAAATATAATTGTTTACCCAAAGCACCACCGGGATGATATTTTGCAAAATCCTGTGCCGTAAATTTTCGGCACTGCAAAAGAGCCACTGCCAAAGCGTCGCCCATCACCAACTGTGCCGTTGTACTTGTAGTGGGAGCAAGATTATTTGGATCGGCTTCGGCATCAACTGTGGTATTAAGCACCACATCGGCCTGCTGAGCCAAAAACGAATCCATATTACCCACTATTGCTATAAGTGGATTTGATGTGTTTTTTATAAGCGGTATCAACACCTTTATTTCGGGGGTATTTCCACTTTTGGATATACATATAATCACATCGTCATTTTGTATTATACCCAAATCGCCATGTATAGCATCGGCTGCATGCATAAATATAGCCGGTGTGCCTGTAGAATTAAGTGTCGAAACTATCTTCATACCTATGTTTGCACTCTTTCCAATACCGGTAATAATTACGCGTCCTTTGGTCGAAAAAATGGTTTTTATAGCCTTTAAAAAGTTGTCATCTATATATTTTTCCAAGTTTTCGATAGCTTTTTTTTCTTTTTTAATTACTTGAATCGCAATTTCTTTTATCTCATTATTTGTTTTCACGTGAAATTTATTTTGTAGTGTGAAAAAATATTCATAACTTTACATTCAGAAACTGGACGCAAAATTACAAAAATATTTGCGTTTGGAGAAGAATAAATTTGTGAGTTTTTGAAAGAGATAGATTAATGACAATACAATCAGACGAAAAGAAAAACACTACTACAATAAATCTTCAAGAAATATTGAAGAAAACATTCGGTTTTGACCAATTCAAAGGTGAACAAGAAGCAATAATTCGCAGCATTTTGGAAGGAAATGATACTTTTGTTATCATGCCTACAGGAGGTGGCAAATCGTTATGCTATCAGCTACCTGCAATAATGTCGGACGGAATGGCCATTGTAGTGTCGCCACTAATAGCACTGATGAAAAATCAAGTAGATGCAGTGCGATACAATTCGGGCAACGAATCTATAGCCCACTTCCTCAACTCATCTCTATCACGAGTACAAACAAAAGAAGTAAAAGACAGCGTTCTGCTTGGAAAAACAAAATTACTATATGTAGCTCCCGAAACACTGTCAAAAGAAGATACCGTTGAATTTCTAAGCCAACTGCATATATCTTTTTTTGCTATCGACGAAGCCCATTGTATATCGGAATGGGGGCACGACTTCCGCCCCGAATATCGAAGACTGAGAGCAGCCATAGACAATATCAACAAAAAAGCTCCCGTTCTTACCCTTACAGCATCGGCAACGCCAAAGGTACAACAAGACATTATCAAAAACCTAAAAATGGAAAATGCCAAGCTGTTTGTATCGTCGTTTAACCGGCCAAATCTATACTATGAAGTACGTCCAAAGCCGGCAGACAATATGCAACTGCACAAAGAAATAATACGCTTCATAAAAGAGAATCCAAACAAATCAGGAATAATATATTGCCTTACACGCAAACGTGTGGAAGAATTGGCAGAACTTTTGACAGTAAACAATATAAAGGCTCTACCATACCATGCTGGTATGGACAACAAAACACGCAACGAAAACCAAGACAAATTCCTTATGGAAGATGTTGACGTTATTGTAGCCACAATAGCCTTTGGAATGGGGATAGACAAGCCAGATGTACGTTTCGTTATCCATTACGATATACCAAAAAGCCTTGAAAGCTATTACCAAGAAACCGGACGTGCCGGCAGGGATGGTGGCGAAGGAAGATGCATTGCTTTCTACTCCGATCAAGATGTGGAACGCCTATACAAATTCTTTTCAGACAAGAATATGGCCGAACAAGAAATGGCGAACCAACTAATACAAGAAATGGTATCGTATGCCGAATCGTCGGTATGTAGACGAATGAACTTGCTTAAATACTTTGGAGAAGACTATTCGGTGGAAAACTGTGGTTGCTGCGACAACTGCCTAAACCCAAAAGAACGTATCGAATCGAAAGAAGAGATGGTATACGTATTGGAAACAATACTTGCCACACAACAGTCGTTCAAAGCGAAGGTAGTAATAGATGTAATACTTGGTCGTTACAATTCTCATACAAGAATATACAAGCATCACCTACTCGACGAATTTGGCAAAGGCACCGACCGCGATATTTTATACTGGAAAGCAATAATACGGCAAGCAATATTTGAAGGTTTTATATACAAAGAGATAGAAAGTTTCGGAGTACTTAAGATAACAGCTTTGGGCATGAAATTCTTAAAGAATCCGTATCCGATACATGTACCCTGCGACCACGACTACTCCGAAGAAGCCAACGAAGAAATAATAGCCACCCAACCATCAAACGGTAGTGCTGTAGGCGACGAAGTATTGTTCATACAACTAAAAAAGCTACTTAAAAGCATGGCCGAAAAAGAAAAGTTGCCACTATACGTAATATTCGAAGAGCGTTCGCTCAAAGATATGACAATACAGTATCCTACAACAGTAGAAGAAATGAGTATGATAACCGGTGTAGGTATAAACAAGGCTAAGAAATATGGACTACCTTTTATCGAACTTATAAAAGAATACGTAAAAGAAAACAATATAGAACGT
>JAGCLZ010000087.1 GCA_017646685.1 Bacteroidales bacterium
CAGAACCTCCTTTTGTTACTAGAAAAGTTGCTGATAATATTTTCAAGACCATTATCCCTTGCGGAGCTACCGAAGCCTATATGGCGGACCCCAATTGGAGTAGCTACAGCTATACCGAAGACTGCGACGGGGTGGAAGAAAACCCAATGGCGGCAGTGAAGGTAATGGCAGGCTACCGCAGTATAGAGGTGCATAATGCCGAAGGCTACAGTGTGGCAATATACGATGCCATGGGTCGCTGCCATGCAAGCGAGGGTGCTACAGGCCAAAATATACGCCACTATTCTTTGCCTACAGCCGGTGTATATGTGGTAAGGGTAAACGATAAAGGTTATAAAGTAGTAGTTAGATAAATATAGGAGAAATATAAATGAAGAAAATAATTACCCTTTTGTTGCTGGTGATAGCCGGCGTAACAGTTAAAGCACAAAGTTCAGGCTATGATTTTTCAGTAGGAAATTATTATTACAAAGTAACTTCGGAACTGACAAGGGAAGTAGCATTGGTTAGGAATTGGGAGACATGTATAGTTTACACAGGAAATATTGTTATACCCGATTCTGTTCCATACAATAATTCTTATTACAAGGTTACAGCTATTGATGCTCTTGTTTTTGCGGAAGCAACTATAAATTCTATTGTTCTTCCAAAAGGCATAAGATGTATAGGAGACTATGCTTTTGAAGCTGCAACATTTAGAATGGGAGCTGCAACATTGTCATTACCCAAGTCGTTAACAGCTATATATAATGGTGCTTTTTCGGGATGTAGTGGTATTGAAAAGATTACTATTCCGGCATCTGTTTCCATTATAGGACAGAATGCATTTGCCGGTATCCAAATGTTGAAAGAAATAGAAGTGGATTCGACTAATCAACATTTTTCATCCTACAACAAGGCTTTGTACACCAAGGATAAAACTACAATTATCTATTGTCCTATCGATAAGCTTACATATACGCTTCACGACAGTACCACTACTATAGGCGAAGAGGCTTTTGGTCAATGCATGATAAATTCATTAACTATCCCATCCACTGTTACAACCATACATTCACGAGCTTTTGCAAACTGTACAAGACTAACCTCCATGCATATTCCTGCATCGGTATCCCACATGGGAGGAGGTTTGTTCAAGGGATGTCATAATTTAAAAAGCCTAACAATCGACTCGTTGAACCAATACTATAGGGTTGTGGATACGGCAGTGTATAGCATAAATATGGATACATTGATTTCACATCATTTGGCTGTCGGCAATGTGGAAGTACCCGGTGGTGTAAAAGTCGTGGCCGAAGATGCTTTCTCGTTAAGCAAAGTAGAGAATGTGGAACTTCCCGAAGGATTGATATTAATAAAGGATGGAGCATTTAGAGATGCAAAAACTCTTCGCTCTGTATCCTTACCGCAAACACTCAAAGAAATAGGTGTTTGGGGTTTTTCATGTTGTGAACGGTTGGAAACTATAGATATACCCAATTCGGTAACTTCGATAGGAAGCTCTATTTTTGATGGTTGCCATTCATTACATACAGCAAGGATGTCCGATTCGGTAAAAGTTATTCCGACTATGTCGTTTTATGGATGTTCCCGTTTAGAGTCATATTCCGGAGGTGCTTCGGTAGAAAGAATAGAAGAGGTTGCATTTACACTTACAAAGATTAAAAGTATGGTTTTTCCCGAAACATTGAGAGTGATAGAAAATCAAGCTTTTTATTATGCTCCAATAAATTCACTAGAGTTTACAGGAGTAATAGATACTATAGGACGACAAAATTTTGGAGATTTGATTACTCTTGTCTTGGTTAATCCAACTCCTCCATATACCTACAATACCAAGGTTGCCAATAGTATTTCCCAAACTATTATCCCCTGCGGAGCCACAGATGCCTATATGTCCGACCCCAATTGGAGTAGCTACAGCTATACCGAGGACTGCGACGGAGTGGAAGAAGGTGAGGAAAATAATGTAAAAATATTGTCGCACTACCGCAGCATAGAGGTGCTTAATGCCGAAGGCTACAGTGTGGCAATATACGATGCCGTGGGTCGTTGCCATGCAAGCGAGGGTGCTACAGGCCAAAACATACGCCATTACTCTTTGCCCACAGCCGGTGTGTATGTGGTAAGGGTTAACGATAGGGGTTATAAAGTAGTAGTTAGATAAATATAGGAGAAATACAAATGAAGAAATTAATTACCCTTTTGTTGCTGGTGATAGCTGGCGTAACAGTTAAAGCCCAAAGTTCAGGCTATGATTTTTCAGTAGGAAATTATTATTACAAAGTAACTTCGGAACTGACAAGGGAAGTGGCATTGGTAAGGAATTGGGATGCGTGTATATTTTATACTGGGGACATTGTTATACCCGATTCTGTGCCATACAATAATTCTTATTACAAGGTTACGGCTATTGATGGTTTTGTTTTCTTGGAAGCAACAATAAATTCTATTGTTTTTCCCAAAGGGATAAGACATATAGGAGATTATGCTTTTGAATGTGCAGAATTTAGAATGAGCAATTCAACATTGTCATTGCCCAAGTCGTTAATATCTATATATAATGGTGTTTTTTCGGGATGTAGTGGTATTGAAAAGATTTCTATTCCGGCAGCTGTTTCCATTATAGGGCTGAATGCATTTGCCGGTATCCAAAGTTTGAAAGAAATAGAAGTTGATACAAACAATCAGCACTTCTCATCCTACAATAAGGCATTGTACACCAAGGATAAAAGTACAATTATCTATTGTCCTATTGATAAGCTTACATATACGCTTCACGACAGTACCACTACTATAGGCGAAGAGGCCTTCGGGCAATGTATGATAAATGCATTGACTATCCCATCCACAGTTACGACCATACATTCACGAGCTTTTGCAAACTGTACAAGGCTAACCACCATGCATATTCCTGCATCGGTATCCCACATGGGAGGAGGTTTGTTCAAGGGATGTCATAATTTAAAAAGCCTAACAATCGACTCGTTGAACCAGTACTATAAGATTGTGGATACGGCAGTGTACAGCATAAATATGGATACATTGATTTCACATCATTTGGCTACCGGCAATGTGGAAGTACCCGGTGGTGTAAAAGTCGTGGCCGAAGATGCTTTCTCGTTAAGCAAAGTAGAGAATGTGGAACTTCCCGAAGGATTGATATTAATAAAGGATGGAGCGTTTAGAGATGCAAAAACTCTTCGCTCTGTATCCTTACCACAAACACTCAAAGAAATAGGCACTTGGGGGTTTTCATGTTGTGAACGATTGGAAACTATAGATATACCCAATTCGGTAACTTCGATAGGATTCTCTGTTTTAGATGGTTGCTATTCATTACATACTGCAAGGATGTCCGATTCGATAAAAATTATTCCGGCTATGTCGTTTTATGGATGTTCTCGTTTAGAGTCATATTCCGGAGGAGGTTCGGTAGAAAGAATCGGAGAGGCTGCATTTACATTCACAAAGATTAAAAGTATGGTTTTTCCCGAAACATTGAGGGTGATAGAAGAATTAGTATTTTATGATGCTCCAATAAACTCACTAGAGTTTACCGGAGTAATAGATACTATAGGACGACAAAATTTTGGAAATTTGAGTAACCTTGTATTGGTCAATCCAACCCCACCATATACCTACAACACCAAAGTTGCCAATAGTATATTCAAAACAATAATCCCCTGCGGAGCCACTGAGGCCTATCTTGCCGACCCCAATTGGAGCAGCTACAGCTATACCGAGGACTGCGACGGAGTGGAAGAAAACCCAATGGCGGCAGTGAAGGTAACAGCCGGCTACCGCAGTGTAGAGGTGCTTAACGCCGAAGGCTGCCATGTGGCAATATACGATGCCATGGGTCGCTGCCATATTAGCGAGGGTGCTACAGGCCAAAATATACGCCATTACTCTTTGCCCACAGCCGGTATGTATGTGGTAAGGGTAAATGATAAAGGTTATAAAGTAGTGGTAAGATAGTGAGCAATGAGTAGGGCGGTAGCCGGCTCTTGATCTCAACAAAGATGATGCAAACAATAAGAATTTACTCATAAAATTAAACTTCCCAAAGATCTCCAACCCCTATTAAGGGAGAGGAGATTTTTTTTGTAGGCAGTTGGTCGGTTGTATTCGTGGCATCAGGGTGTGCAACCCTGTGGGTTACCGGTAGCAAGTGCCATACTTATGGGGTAAAACTATGGGAGTTATGGGTCGTAACCATGGCACTTACGGGGCCTAAACCGCAGGGTTATGGGGGCTAAGTGAGGTGGTTATTTTTCAAAAAAACATCTGTTGAAAATCAATGATATATAAACTGGAATCCAATACCTATATCTTATGGCTGTAACAGATATATTATCGGTATATATCAATATGTAGAGCATTGCTATATTCCATTGCCGTCAATAGTGTAATAATGTATGGTAGGGGAAATAGCCGGATACAACAAATGCCCTTAACACTACAAAGATGTATACACAAAGAAGTGTTAAAGGCATTGTGCTATGTTATGCAACAGCTATTATTGAGCCATTACTTCTTCTATTTCGGCAACGGTTTTTGGTATAGGTTTGCCTAGCACTTGGCATCCTGTTTCGGTTACCAATAGGTCGTCTTCTATACGTATTCCGCCAAAGTCTTTATATTTTTCCAGTTCGTCGAAGTTTATAAACTCGGCATTTATTTTTTCGTTACGCCACTTGTCTATAAGAGCCGGTATAAAGTAGCAACCCGGTTCGTCGGTCATTACAAATCCCGGTTGTAGTTTGCGACCAAGGCGTAGGAATCCTAGTCCGAATTGTTGGCTTCGTATGGTTTCGTCGTCGTATCCTACGTTTATTTCGCCGTAGTTTTCCATATCGTGAACATCTAGTCCCATCATGTGGCCGAGGCCGTGGGGCATAAGTATTGAGTGTGCACCGTTGGCCACGATGTCGTCGACATTACCTTTTAGGATGTTAAGGTCTTTATATCCTTGAGCTAGCACTTTAGACATTTGAGTGTGTACTTCTTGATATGTGATGCCTGGCTTGGTTATTCTTATGGCTTCCATGTTTGCTGCAAGAACAATTTCGTATATGGCTTTTTGTCTTGCGTCGAATTTTCCACCTACAGGCACGGAGCGAGTGATGTCGCTACAGTAGTGCATAGGAGTTTCGCAACCGGCATCCATCACAAGCATACGTCCGATTCGTAGTTCGTTGCTATGATTGTGGTTGTGCAATGTTTGTCCGTTGATGGTCATAATAATAGGGAACGACACAGGGCCGCCGTTGGCAAGGGCTATACCTTCCATAGCACCGGCTAGTTCATATTCGTAGCGTCCGGGCATTGCCATTTTCATGGCAGTGGTGTGCATCTTGTAGGCAGTGTCGATAGCTTTTTCTATTTCTACGATTTCTTCGGCACTCTTTATGGAGCGTTGTTTTACGCAGGCATGAATAAGTTCCAATGAAGCATAGCGGTTTACGTGGCTTTGGCTTATACCTAATAGGTTGCTTATCTCCATTAGGTTTTTCATGCGGTATGGAGGCAAGTAGTGGATTTTTCTTCCACATCCTATGGCTTTGTTCACCACGTCGGTAAGGGCTGCTTTAGGAGCGGAGTTGTTTACTCCTACGCTGGCTGCCAATTCTTTTACCGAAGGAAGGTTGCCCATCCATATAATGTCGTCGAGGTCGTAGTCGTTGGCAAAAATCCAGTCTTCGCCGCTGTCGCAGTCAAGCACACCTATAAGGTCTTCGCGTTGAAGGCCAAAGAAGTAAAGGAAAGTACTATCTTGGCGGAAAGCGTAGGTGTTGTTTGGGTAGTTGAAACTGGCTTCGCCGTTGCCTTGAATAATTATAAGACCGTGTTTTACGTCTTTACGCAGTTGTTCTCTGCGAGCTATGTATGTTTCTTTGCTAAACATAATTCTTGTATTTTATTGAATAAAAGCAAGAAAGTCTGTGGCACGGAAAAAAGAAGACGTTAATCCACAGACTTCCGAGTTCTTTGACTTATTGAATAGATTTTAAAATTTCCAAAGTGTGTTGCCAAAACATTTCTACGGTTTTAATTTCCACACGTTCGTCGGGCGAGTGTACGCCTCTTAGTGTAGGGCCGTAAGAAATCATGTCCATACCTTCATATTTTTCGCCTATAAGTCCGCACTCAAGACCTGCGTGTATAGCACGCACAATTGGTTGCTTTCCGAAAAGGCGTTGGTATGCATCAACGGCGGTTTTCAATATTTTGCTATCGGGGTTTGGCGTCCATCCCGGGTAGCCGTCGCCGTGAGTAACATGGGCACCGATAAGGCGGAAGGTGGCTTCTATCTTTTCGGCGGCAGCACGTTTAGCACTTTCTACGGAGCTGCGTTGGCTTGTGGTGATGTATATTTTTTCATCGTCCATTTTTACTGATGCCAAGTTGGTGGATGTTTCCACAAAGTTTGGTATCTCGCGCGACATTGCAAGCACACCATGAGCACAAGCGTATAGAGCATTGAGCAAGTTGGCTTGTGTTTTGCGATCCATAAGGTATGTAGGCATGTCGGTACATTCTGTAGTCACCTTAAGATTAGGTTCGGTGGTGCGGAATTCGTATTGTACAGCTTTTTCGAAAGCTTCTACATTGGACTTCCATGTTTCGGCATTTTGCGATGGGATAGTAATTATAGCGTATGCTTCGCGAGCAATGGCGTTGCGAAGGTTGCCGCCGTCTATTTTGGCAATGCGAAGGCCAAGTTCGTCGGTAGCACGCCATAGTATGCGAGTGATGATTTTGTTGGCACATCCAAGGCCTTTGTTGATGTCGTCGCCGGAATGACCACCTTTAAGCCCTGATACTTTGATGATGAATGCAGTAGTGTCTTTTTCTACGCAGTCTTTGTCGAAAGTAAGATCCACTGTGGTGTCGATTCCGCCGGCACAACCTATGAATATCTCGCCCTCGTCTTCCGAGTCGAGGTTAAGAAGTATTCGGCTCTTAAGCCAGTTGTTTTTCAAAGCGAAAGCACCGGATAGTCCGGTCTCTTCATCTACAGTGAAAAGGCATTCTATAGGTCCGTGCTCTATGTCGTTGGAAGCAAGTATAGCAAGTTCAGTAGCCACGCCTATACCGTCGTCGGCACCAAGAGTAGTACCGTCGGCTTTAAGCCATTCGCCGTCGATAACAGGCACTATTGCATCCTTTTGGAAGTCGAAAACTTTGTCGCTGTTCTTTTCACAAACCATGTCGATATGCGATTGAAGACACACCCAAGGGCGGTTTTCCATACCTTTGGTAGCATTTTTGCGGATAAGCACGTTGCCCACCTCGTCGGTAAGGGTTTCCAATCCGTGGTTTACACCAAATTCAATCAAATATTTTGTAATGAGTTCTTCGTGTTTCGAAGGTCTTGGTATTCGCATTACTTCGCCAAAATAATGCCATATCACTTCCGGTTGTAACTTTTCTAATACATTCATATTTTGTATATTTATATTTTTAATTCTTTACTTATATATATTTACCACAATAACGTTGAAATGTTCAATACATTTTGCAAATGTAAAAAATATTGTTTTTTTAGTCGAGTCTTACTCTTGGGTCGAGTATGCCATATAGTATATCTACCAATATGTTTATTACTACAAGTATGACACATATAAATAGTATTGCACCCATTACTACCGGAAAGTCGTATTTCTCCAATCCATCAACTATCACTATTCCCATTCCTTTCCAGTCGAATACGTATTCCACAAATACAGCTCCGGCCATAAGTCCTGCCAGCCATCCCGATGCCGATGTTACTATTGGGTTTAGTGCATTTTGCAAGGCATGGTGCCATATTATTTTGGTTTTCTTCAGTCCTTTGGCTTTGGCTGTACGTATATAGTCTTGCGATAGCACTTCGAGCATAGAGTTTTTTGTCAGCTCTATTATCACTGCCAAAGGGCGTATGCCAAGGGTGAGGGCCGGAAGTATAAGGTTTTTAAGGTCCAGGTATTCTCCTGTACCATAGTCGTCGACAGTGAATAGGTTACCAAACATGTTCAGTCCGGTATAGTCGGCCAATACGTATGCAAACAACCATGCTATAAGTATGGCTGCAAAAAATGATGGCAACGACATGCCTATTACCGAAACAAAGAATGCCAATTTGTCAAAAATACTGTCTTTGTACAATGCCGAAAATATGCCTATGGTTATACCTACAGCCAATGCAAATGTCATAGCCACTATGGCAAGCAGGGCTGTTTTTGGGAAAGCTTCTGTAAGGATGTCGGCTACTGGGCGTTTGCTTTGATACGAACGTCGTAGATAGGGATATTTAAGCACTGCTGATGTTTCGCCTATGGCTACCAATGTGCAGTAGGGCGAATATTTGGTACTATCCAAATACCAATAGCTTTCGGGATTGTTGCTGTTGTGGAAAGATATTGGCGAGAGGTCGTTCAGATAGTTGAAAAACTGCTGATACAGTGGCTTGTCTCTTCCCAAATCTTTATTTATTATCATCACACTTTCTTCGTCGGCACGCTGTCCGAGCATCATGCGGGCCGGGTCGCCGGGTAGGATGTTGAACAGAAAGAAAACCAATACTACCACACCCAGCATTACCAATAAGCCATAGAGTATCCGTTTGCGTATGTATCTGAACATTGTTATTGTGTGTTTATATTTGGGTAATAAGGGTTGACATACGTCTTACTTCATTGCTATCGGTTTCGGAATATATAGAGTTTGACGGGTCTAAAAAATGTTCCGCATCAGTTTCGTTCCAGTTGCCTACAACGTGTTTGCACGAAGCATGCACCTCACTTACACCTGTAGTATTTATAATCTCTATGGCATTATCGGCATTTATGCCGCTACCTGCCATTATTTTTATTCTGCCGTTGGCTTGGCCTACAAGTTTTTTTAGCATATCCATACCTTGGTATGCAGTGGCTTTGCAGCCCGAAGTGAGTATTCGGCTACAACCGCAGTCTATCACTCTTTCAAGGTTTTGCATAGGGTTGTTGCAGATGTCGAAGGCACGGTGGAACGTTACTTCCATCTCTCCGGCAAGGTCCACTATTTCTTTGGTTTTGGAAATATCCACATCAAGGTTGTTGTCCAAAAAACCTACCACCACACCGGTGGCACCAAGTTGGCGACAAACTATTACTTCGCGGCGTATGTTGTCAAACTCCAACGAGTTGTATATAAAGTTGCCCGTACGTGGACGTATAAGTACGTATGTGCGTAGTTTCAGCTCGTTGGTGCAATACTCTATTGTGGAATACGATGGAGTGGTACCTCCCTGCTCAAGGGCTTGGCATAGCTCTATGCGTGTGGCACCGCCAGCTTTGGCATTGTAGGCCGATTGTATCGAGTTTACACAGATTTCCAAATCCATATTACGTTTCGTTTATCGTTATTTGATGTTTTTCGGTTGTCCTTTTGTCATGCAAAGGTACAACTTTTTTTCGATACTTTCATAATCTATTTATATTTCATTTGAATAATTGTCTAAGCATTTGAGCAATAAAAGATAGTTGACCTATAGGTTTAATTAAAAATCGGATTGTTTAGTCTTGTAAATGCAAAAGTTATGACAATTATTTGGGGTGTACAAATAAAAAAACATCTAATCGAGCTAATAAATTTTCCCTCACGAGGGAGATTTGTATACCTCACGTACTAGTTACATTTTCCTCACGAGGCATTTTTTTGAGGCAATATATTGGCTTGCGATTTGCAGTATATCATCATTCTCTCGACACCCTATTGTCAACCTGCCGATGATAGGGTGTAAATTCATTTAAACCCTATCATCATTTTTGGCGTAATAGGCAAAATATAGGATATTTTTCAGACGAGAGTTTTTGATGAACAGAAAATGATACTTATTTTCTGAATGTCAAAGGCAGTTTGATGATAAATAACAAATAATATAATAGATAATCTCAAGATAAAAATGTATCTTTGCAATGTAAAAGAAAACATAAGATATGCAACTTTTTTATATAAATGATTTAGAATCAGATTTTCAAGAGCTGGGCAGGGAAGAGTCGAACCATTGCATTAGAGTGCTTAGGATGGGTGTTGATGATGAATTGCACCTTACCGATGGTAGCGGATTGCTGTGCAAAGCCTGTATAGTATCGGCCGATGCCAAATGTTGCGGTCTGCATATTGTGGAACGCTGCTACGAATATCAAAAGCGAAACCATTATTTGCATATGGCAGTGGCTCCAACCAAGAATATGGCACGGTTTGAGTGGTTTTTGGAAAAGGCTGTGGAAATGGGTGTCGACGAGATAACCCCCTTGATATGCAAGTATTCCGAACGTGCGTCCATTAATATGGATCGTTTGGATAAGGTTGTGGTGGCTGCTATGAAACAGTCGCTCAAAGCCTATAAACCCATACTGAACAACCCTACGCGTATTTCGGACTTTATGAAACAAGGTTTCGAAGGCGAAAAATATGTGGCATATTGCGAGGGCGACGACCGTAAGTTGCTTAAAGACTTATATACTCGAGGTACAAATGCCCTTGTGCTTATAGGTCCAGAGGGCGATTTCAGTAAAGAGGAGATAGACAATCTGATGGTCGCCGGCTACAAAACAATATCACTTGGCGATTGTCGGCTTAGGACAGAAACAGCAGCATTAGCAGCTTGTTTCTTTGTAAACTTCATAAATCAATAAAAGCTGTTCGATCTATGAGAGTAAAACGTTTTATATCAATACTATCATTGTTTATATGTTGTAACTTTGTTGCAGCGCAACCCAAAACACAGATAGCTTTGCTTAAGTATGGGGGAGGAGGAGACTGGTATGCCAACCCCACATCGCTTACCAATCTTATAGGCTACTGCAATGCCGAACTTGGAATGAATCTAAACCCTCAATATGCAGTGGTAGATGTGGGTAGTGTAGAGCTTTTCAACTATCCCTTTGTTCATCTCACAGGGCATGGCAATGTGGTGTTCTCGGCCCAGGAAGCACAAAATCTTAGAACTTACCTCGTCGGCGGAGGTTTCCTGCATATAGATGATAACTATGGACTTAAGGACTATGTGGTGGCTCAAATGAAAAAGGTATTTCCCGAGTTGGAATTTGTGGAACTGCCTTTCTCCCATCCTATTTATCATCAAAAGTATAGTTTTCCCAATGGCTTGCCCAAGATTCATGAGCACGACAACCTTCCTCCAAAGGGCTATGGTTTGTTGTATGAAGGCCGATTGGTATGCTTTTTCAGTGTAGAATGCGATTTGGGCGATGGTTGGGAAGACCAAGATGTACACAACGACTCTCAGGAAAGCCGCATAAAAGCCCTAAGAATGGGAGGCAACATATTACAATATGTGTTTATGCAGTAGCTGCTATTTATTATTGCTAAGATTGCGAAGTGTGGCGTATTTGTGATGTGTGGCTTTGGCTGCTGTAAGGCATATTTCCAATCCGGTACAACCTTCCAAGAAACCTAGCTTTACGATATATTGCCTTATAAATGTAGCTATTGGCGACACTATGCAGTGCAGTGTGGCATGCTTCTTCCCTTTTTCGAAGTAGGCTTTGCCACCTATTTCGGCAAAGTGGAACATCTGTTTGCGGTAGCCTTCGCGACTTGTAAATGAGTAGTGAAGCAAGTCGCCGTTTAGTTTGCTGGTGGTCATAGGCAGTGTAAACTGAATAACTTCGTGTATAGCACCTGTCCAGCGTCCTGTGTTTCTGTTCCAGATGCGTATTTTGTTGTCCGGGTACCATCCACAACGTTTAATCCATTTTCCACAATAGTTTGTAAGTCTATCCATTGAGAAACATTCATTGTTGTTGCTCTCTATGTTTTTCCATTGTAGTATGGACTGTTGTAATTCTGTCGATACTTCTTCATCGGCATCTATGGAGAATATCCAATCGTGGGTAGCTATATCGTTGGCATAATTTTTCTGTTCCGAATATCCTAGCCATTTTTGTTGTACGAAACGCAAGTTGGCATAATTGCTACATATCTCTTCGGTTCTATCTGTCGAAAGGGAATCCACTACCACTATCTCATCGGCAAACGGCACTACCGAATCTAAGCAGCGTTTTATATCTTTTTCTTCGTTTAGAGTTATTATAGTTACACTTAGCTTCTTCATCGTATTTTATTATCTCGTGGTTGTGTTAAAGTTGCAAAGGTTTGGCAGCATAAGGTATTTTGAACGGAAATGTCAGTTCTTGGTTTACTGTGGTTTTGCCAAATGTTATAAAGGTGTTTATCTTGTTGGTTTTGTTTTTGAATGATATTTTTATTTGAGTAGGTAGTTTTTGGTGTTCGATATCTTTGAATTGCGAATATTTTATTTGCAATTGTTCACCCTGTTGGGTATTTATGTTGTTTTCTACTATTTTGTTGGTAGCCATATCTACATACATTGTTTGTTGTATTGTAGGAAGGTCGTGTGCTGTACGTGAAGCAAATGTGTATTGTGCAATACCCTCGGCAACTCGTTGTTGTACATCTTTGAAAGGGTACGACGGTATGTCCTCGCCAAGCAAGAGCGACTGTATGCTCTCATAGTTTATGCTTATACCTGTGGTTTTGGCAAAATCGGTGTATGAGCCTTGGTAGTATTTGTTTTGCACCTTTATGATTACGTGTATAGAATCGGGGGTGAGTTTCATACGGGCTATTTCCACAAGTTTGTTTACGGTTATCCACAAGTTTTTGCCGTTCTCTATCCGTATTTGGCCGTTTACTGATATACCCATACCGTCAACGTTTGCAGTAAAGTTTCTACTCATGGTCTTGAACTCGAAAGTCTGAGGTTGTACTGCAACGGACTTGAGCACCTCCGGAGTTTTAGGCATAGGTATTTCTTTGGTTGTTTTACAGCTGTTTAGCATAATGGCTGTAAAACACACTGCTGCAATGTACTTCAAAATGTATTTTGGTTGTATGTATGTTTTCATTCTATTCCGTTTTTCAGTTTATGATTCAAACTATCGGTGTTTATATTTTCGTTGTTAGTGTCAAGTGCTTTTTGCCAATATTTTCTTGCTTCGTCGGGTCTGTTTAGTTTGTACATAGTGTCGCCGTAATGTTCAAATAAGGTGGCACTTGGTTCTTTGTCGTTGTCTATAGCTCGGCGTATATAGGTTTCGGCCTCCTTGTATCGTCCCATCTTGAACATTATCCAACCGTAGGTATCTAAGAATGTTGAGTTTTTTGGTTCTGCTTCGATGGTTATTTTTGACATCCGTTCTGCCTTTTCCAATTTTTCGTTGCGTTCAGAAAGGTAGTAGGCATAGTTGTTTAGTATGCCCACTTCGCCGGGTTTGTTTTCAAGATATTTGTCGTAGTATTTGTAGCAACTTTCGTAATCGTTTATTCGATAGAAGCATTCGCCCAATATAGCCCAAAATTCGGGAGCAAGATGCTTGTTGCTTCCGGCCCATTTTTCGCCTTCTTGCAGTGTTTTGATAGCTTCTTTATAATTGTTTTTCTGATAGGTGATGAATCCTTTCAGGTAGTAGGGCAGTGGGTGGGTTGGGAATAGGTTTATAACTCTTTCACAGAGGTTTAGCAAACGTTCATCGTTGTTTTCTATTTCGCTCTCACACATTAGCAATGCCTCCCAAATATCAAATTCCGAACTATCCATCTTTAGATAGTTGTTTAGCTGATAGGCGGCTTCTTTGTATTTGCCCTGGCGCATCAGCACATCACCGTAAAACAGTGATAGCGACAGCGAATCGGGGTTGTTTACCATTATCATATCCACCAGCTCGTAGGCATATTTGGAGTATATGCCATAAAATTCCTCTGAGGTATAGAAACTGGTAAGTATCTGTGTTTTTTCTTTCGAGGTCAGTTTGTCGTTGGCAAAACCCTGTTTTAGTTCTTCAAAAGCCTTTTGTGGTTCGTTGGTCAGCTTGTAATAGTTTGCCAGCGAGATATGTATATAATCGTCGTTGGGGTCTGTTTCAAGCACCTTTTTGTAGTATGAGTAGGCTTTGTCGTAATCTTTTTTAGACATGAAAAGCTCGGCCAATATAGAGTTGTATTTCTTATCGTTGGGATATGCTTTTGCCAATTGCTCTATCTCTTTTATGGCTTTGTCGGGTCTATTTATCATTTCCCAAAGTCGTTGTTTTTGTAGCGACATTTCTTCGCTCACACCTACACGTTTTTCCAAACGGTTAAATACCCCTATGGCATTTTCTACTTGCTTTGCCGCCAAGTACACGTTGGCCAATTCGTAGTAGTATTCCAACACTTCCGGATGTTCGGCAACAAGTTCTTCCGACACTTTGACAGCATCGTCAAAGCGTTGTAGCTTTTTGTAAATATCGCTCAATTGTAGTTTGTACCACACGTTTTTTGGCGAAAGGCTATAGGCTTTTTCTGTGTAAAAGGCAGCACTATCCATCATGCCGTCCACATAAAACATGCCTCCCATTTCGTAGTATGCTGCTGCATAGTTGGGATCTTGTTTCAAAAGGCGATAATATATCTTCGCGGCTTCTTCGTCGTTGCCCAGCTCGCTCTGAGTTTTTGCTTCTATCATTAGCACATCGTTGTTCAGTCGTTCCTGGCTTACTTCGGTAATGGGTTTGCGTTTATATTTTGTGTTTTCAAAAGCTTGTTTGTTCGTACTTTTGCAGCCTTGAAGTAGTAGCAAAACGGCAAATGTCCCAATTATATATTTTCTAACCATGAGTGATATTCGTATTTACTATTAGACTCAATAAAAACAACTTTTTTTCTATTTTGGTATGTAAAGGTGTAAATATTGCAAAAAAAATCATAACATCCAATGCTTGTTTACCTCATTTGTATGAGTAAAATCAAGATTTTTACATAGAAATTTCTTGGCAATAAATGTGCTACACACCTCAATCGGCTAATGCCTGAGTGCAAAAAGAGCAACAATACTTTTTTTCGTCACATGAATAAATAATGTAGCAACCGAGCCAATAAAATTTTCATCGCGAGGCAGATTTGTCGGCATCACGAGGGCGAATTTTCCAAGGCACTATATTGATGGTATATCATCATGCCTATGATACCCTATCATCAACCATTTGGCAGTAGGGTGTAAATTTAAGTGTGGGCAACTTATGTTTTTCTAGGTGTAAACGGGCTACACATAAGGTGCAAAAAAAACAACTTTTTTGAGGGATTAACTTTGGTTTGGACAATCCATTGTTGTAAAACCAAAACCAACTATCTCTGTTGAGTGTTTTTGCAAAAGAAAATGATATTTCAACGGCGCTGGAAATAAGTATATAGTAATAATATCAGGCTCTATTGTGTAGCAAAATAGTATTGATTTATAACTGATGAGATAAAATTTTGAAAGATTTATATACTTTTATTCACGAAATGTTTGTATATTTGCAAGTTAATTATATGAATAAATAATGGCTAAGAAAATCAAAAACATTGCTGAAAGCGAAATGCTTACAAAACTTATTGCACAAGGAATGAGCGACAAAAAAGCTAGTGATATTGTGGTTCTTGACTTGAGAAATGTGCAAGGGGCTCCTGCTTCGTACTTTGTGATATGTACCGGGAACTCGCCATTGCATACTCAAGCTCTTGCTGACAATGTACACGAAACTGTGAAGAAAATAACCAAAGAACACCCCTATAAACTGGAAGGATACAACAATGGCGAATGGGTTTTGATGGATTATTTTGATGTTGTGGCACATATATTTGTCGAAAAAGCACGTGATTATTACCGTTTGGAACAGCTTTGGGGCGATGGAATTAAAACAGAAATAAATGAATAACTATTTTAAACTAAAATAAAACCAGATAATAAAAAGATGGAAAACAATAAGAAAAATCAAGAACGAATGCCCAATAGAGGTCCAAAGAATGGGAAGAAACCCAAGTCGGGTACTATTATGTACATAATATATTGTGCTATAATACTTGTATTGGGTGGAATCATGTTTATGGGCGAAGATAGTGTGCCATCGCGCGAAATACGTTGGCCAAAAATGGAAGAAATACTTCTGAAACATGATTACGACAAGATAAAGATTGTGAACCGCGAGTTTGCCGAAATTTATATCAAGAAAGATGCTTTGCAAAAAGATTCGGCATATAGCGATTTGAAAGCTAAGAATATTTTTGGTAAAGAAACCGATCCTCAAGAGGCTTTTTATGTATACAAATTTGTAACTTTCGAGAGCTTTGAAAAAGACTTGGAAGGTGTGGAAAACCAAATGATTGCTGCCGATACTACCGGCAAAGGCCTTACCCTTTCCCAGAAGCAGCAGATAATAAATAATTCGCGTATAGATATAACTCCCGAAACTCGCACAGATATGTTTGTGGAGATATTTCGCTTTTTGTGGCCTATCATACTTATAGTAGGTTTCTTTATGCTTATGAGTGCCATGACTCGCAAGCAGATGGGCGGAGGTGCCGGTGGCGGAGGCCTTTTCAATATCGGAAAGAGCAAGGCTCAGGTATATGACGCAAAAAAACAAATGAACGTTACCTTCAAAGATGTGGCAGGATTGGCCGAGGCCAAAGTGGAAATAATGGAGATAGTGGACTTTCTAAAGAATCCCAAACGCTATACCAACCTAGGAGGTAAGATACCTAAAGGAGCATTGCTTGTAGGACCTCCGGGTACCGGCAAAACATTGCTTGCCAAAGCTGTGGCCGGCGAAGCAAAGGTGCCGTTCTTTTCAATGTCGGGTTCCGATTTTGTGGAGATGTTTGTTGGTGTGGGTGCTTCGCGTGTTAGAGATTTGTTCAAAGAAGCCAAGGAAAAAGCCCCATGTATAGTGTTTATCGACGAGATTGATGCTATAGGTCGTGCTCGTGGAAAGAATGCTTTCTCTAATGCCAATGACGAACGTGAGAATACTCTTAACCAATTGCTTACAGAGATGGATGGCTTTGGTTCCAATGCAGGTGTTATAATGTTGGCTGCTACCAACCGTGCCGATGTGTTGGATAAAGCATTGTTGCGTGCTGGTCGCTTCGACCGTCAGATTTATGTAGAACTGCCCGATATCAAAGAACGCGAAGAGATATTTACTGTACACATGAAGAATCTGAAGCTTGGCAAGGATGTGGATAAAGTGTTCCTTGCTCGTCAAACTCCTGGATTCTCGGGTGCCGATATTGCCAATGTATGTAACGAGGCTGCTCTTATTGCAGCACGCCACAATAAAAAAGAGATAGAAAAACAAGACTTCCTCGATGCTGTCGACCGTATAGTGGGAGGATTGGAAAAGAAAAACAAAGTTATATCCCAACACGAAAAGAAAGTGATAGCTTACCACGAGTCGGGTCATGCCTCCGTAAGTTGGCTGTTGCGTTATGCCCATCCTTTGGTAAAAGTTACCATAGTGCCACGTGGCAAATCGTTGGGAGCAGCATGGTATCTGCCCGAAGAACGACAGATAACCACCTACGAACAGCTGTTTGATGAGATTACGGCAACACTTGCCGGACGTGCTTCGGAAGAGTTGGTGTTTGGAAAAATATCCACCGGGGCATTGAACGATTTGGAACGTGTAACCAAGCAAGCATTTGCAATGGTGGCTTATTACGGCCTAAACCCAAAGATTGGAAATATAAGTTATTATGACTCTACAGGACAATCAGAAATGGGATTTACCAAACCTTTTAGCGAAAAAACTGCCGAAGCCATAGATCAAGAGGTACATAAAATGTTGGAAGAAGCATACCAACGAGCCAAACAAATACTGTCGGAAAATAGAGATAAGCTGGATAAATTGGCAGCTCTATTGGTAGAGCGCGAAGTGATATTTCGTGAAGATTTGGAAGAAATATATGGCAAGCGTCCGTTTGACGAAGAGGCTAAAGCCGAAGAACAACAGCCCAAGGAAGATACAGCAGAGACTACAGATACTGAAACAACCATAGCAGAAAAAGAATCTGAAACAACGTCGGAAAATAATAAAAATACAGACGACAATTCGACTAACGAATGATAAAAGAGAACGAAAAGAAAGAGTTTATAATAAAGAATGTTCGTACGGCTTTGCTGAACAAGAACACTGTGAAAACAATTGTTCACGACGGGATGCGATCGAGTGCCATTTCGATGGCCGATGACCCATCGGTTGTTTTTGTAGAGAATGTTATAAGGCTGAAAGGAAACATACTTTATTCTACGACAGAGGAAGAGATAAGGATGCAGTTGGAACGTATATTGGATAAACATCCCAACTTAGGTGCATATTGTTCTTCCGGTGCTCTTACTCAGTTCTTTAATTCGTTGGGAGTTGCTAAAATACAGTCATATTCGTCAGAACCCGGCAACGATATTGGCATTATCCCTTGCGAGAGCATAATAGCCAACAATGCTTCTGTGCTGATATCATCTGGACAGGGTGATTTGATTTTTCCGAAAGTTTTGGTATTGTTTGCTTTTACATCTCAAGCCGTTAGTTCGTGGAGGGATGCTGTGGCAAGGCTCAAGAACCAGTATATGGACAAGTTGCCTGATAAAATAATAGAACTCAATCTTTTCAACCCGAGGTTTGAATCAGTATATATCCTGCTAACCGAAGATTAAACTAATACGCATAATTAATAAACAACAAAATAAATAGTAATAATGAAGAAGTTAATTGTAAGAGCTCTATCCGGATTGGTATTTGTGCTGGTGGTGTGTGCTTTCATATTTATGGCCGAATTTGGACATGCCGCGTTGTTTCTTCTTGTGGGCATTATTAGTCTTGGCGAGTTTTATAGGGCATTGTCCAACCAAGGGGTTAAACTTTCTGCTCCGCTGGGTATCATAGTGGGAGCAATGCTATACCTTGTTGTAACGGGTATGGTGTTGTTTAACTTGTCTTCGTTGTTTTTGTTGCTTATTGTTCCGCTTTTCATGGTAGTGTTTTTGGCTCATCTTTGGAAAAAAGTGGCAAAACCTTTCGAAAGTATCGCCTATACTATTTGTGGAATGGTGTATGTGGCTATACCGCTGTCGCTAACTATCCTATTGGCCAAACCTATTTTTATGGATTCGGAAGTTGTTATGTCTGAGTATTCGCCGTTGACCATGTTGGGAATATTGGTGTTGCAGTGGGTAAGTGATAGTTTTGCTTATCTTACAGGAGTGTGCATAGGCAAGCACCCGTTGTTTCCAAGGCATTCGCCCAAAAAGAGTTGGGAAGGTTTTATTGGTGGATTTGTTTTCACTGTTTTGGCCGGCTATCTTATAGGTACATATTTATCCACACACTACACTGTTGTGGATTGGATGGTGATGGGTGCCATGGTTCCCGTTATAGGTACACTGGGCGATTTGGTCGAATCGATGTTCAAGCGCAGTATGGGTATAAAAGATACCGGCAATATTATGCCCGGACATGGTGGATTGTTGGATAGGTTTGACAGTCTTATAATGACCACACCATTCCTTTTGGGCTATTTGTTGATAAAATATTTAGGATTTTAATATATACAATAGATATAGTTATGCATATACATAGGGAAGGTCGAAAATTGATATTTGCATCTTTTTTGATTGCAATACTTTTAATTACTTTGGTGGTTGCTGTGGTTCCGCATTTGAACATATTCCACTATTTGTTTTTTGTAGGGCTTATAGTATTTGCCTTTCTCATCACCAGTTTTTTCAGAATACCACGACGCATATTTAACTCTAATGAAAAAGAGGTTATAGCTCCTGCCGATGGAAAAATTGTGGTTATAGAAGGTGTTTATGAAAAAGAATTTCTAAAAACCGAATGTTGTCAGGTTTCGATATTTATGTCGCCGGCCAATGTTCATGTAAATCGTTATCCTGTGGCCGGAAAGGTGGTATATGTGCAGTATCATAAGGGCAATTATTTTATAGCCTCTCATCCAAAATCATCTATTCTCAACGAGCATTCGTCTATTGGTATAGAAATGGCCGATGGCACCCGTATACTTGTACGGCAGATAGCCGGTGCTGTAGCACGCCGAATAGTGTGCTATGCCAAAGAAGGTGATGTGGTGGCACAAAACCAAGAGCTTGGTTTTATCAAATTTGGTTCGAGGGTGGATTTGTTCATCCCAACAACGGCTGAAATAGATGTGGATTTGGAAGATATGGTAAAAGGTGGTATATCCACAATAGCCGTATTGAAGTAAACAGACAGAATATGGATACTGCTACCTATAGCCTTATAGACTCGCAGGTTGTGTATGAAGACAACCATATTATTGTAATAAACAAACTTTCATCGCAAATTGTTCAAGGCGATAAAACCGGCGATGCCTGCCTTGTTGAAATACTTAAAGATTATCTGAAGGAGAAGTACAACAAACCCGGGCGTGTGTATTGCGGTTTGGTGCATAGGTTGGATAGGCCTGTAAGTGGGTTGGTGATATTTGCCAAGACAGACAAGGCTCTTTCTAGGCTTACAAAACAGATAAAGGATAGAGAAATAAAAAAAATATATTGGGCTATTGTAAAGGGGATGCCCGAGCAGCACGAAGGTACTCTTGTAAACTATCTGAAAAGGAATGAGAAACAAAACAAATCCTATATAGTTTCGGAAGGCACAGCAAATGCCAAATTGGCTGTTTTGGATTATAAGTTGATAGGGCATAGTGCAGGTGGCTATAGCCTGTTGGAAGTGGAGTTGCACACCGGTAGGCATCATCAAATCAGGGCTCAGCTTGCCGGTATGGGTTGCCCCATTAAGGGCGATCTCAAGTATGGCTATCAGCGTTCCAATCCGGATGGCTCCATAAGTTTGCATGCTCGTAGGTTGCAGTTTGTTCATCCCGTAAAGAAAGAGCCCGTGGAATTGGTGGCCGATGTGCCCAATACCGACAATCTGTGGAAGGCATTTGATGTATGATAGATATATGGGTTTGCTTCTAGTAGGCAACTTTAGCAATTAAAAAAAAGAGATATGAAAAAGATATTGTATTCGCTTTTCTCGCACCTTTCGTTGGTGTATAAGGTTTTGGCTGTTTTGATAGTGTCGTTGTTGATACTTATTGTCTTTCCCAATCAGAAACGCTCCAACTACGATTTTGTGGAAGGTGGTTTTTGGAATACCGAAGATTTATATGCTCCTTTTGATTTTGCGGTGCAAAAAACAGATGACGAGATGGATAGGGATATCTCAACAGCCAAGCGTGAGGCCTTGCTCTTCTTTACACACGATTCGGCTGTGTATACCAATGTGGTTTCGAAACTCTTAAACCTCGACTATCCGCTGACGAAATATCAGCGAAACGAATTGTTGCGTTTGGCCGATATGGTATATTCAAAAGGCTATATGCAAATGCCCGACAGCCTGGATGTAAACAGAGAGGTCGTGCTGCTAAGGCATAATGTGGGTAATATGCGTAAATACACCGATTTCTTTTCCAAAGCTCAGGTTGCCGATTTGCTTACCGAAAAGCTTGCCTCGTTCAAAAACACATCGGGTTTACAACGAATTTTGATGGACAGCGTTTTCGCTCCCGATGTTATCTACGACAATTTGCGTACCCAACTGGAAGAAGATTCGAGGCTGTCTCAAATATCTTCTACATCGGGAATGGTAAGCATGGGACAGCTTATAATTTCGAAAGGTGAATATATAACTCACGAAAAAGCCAAGATTCTTGCTTCGTTGGAAAATGAAAACAAGACCAGGTTTGACAGCAATTATTCCGAGATAAACCGTCGCGTAGGACTTTATTTTCTGATAATAATAGCCTTTGCTGCCTTATTCTTGTTCCTGGCTTTGATCAAACACGACTTGTTGCAGGACAATAAGAAAATCACTTTTGTATTGGCAATTATATTTCTGATGTGCTTTATGGTGGCAATGGTGTTGCGTATCAACCCCGATTTGGTTATGCTTGTACCGTTGTGCTTGGCTCCAATATTGGTAAGGATATTTTTCGATATGAGGGTGGCTTTGTATATCCATTTGGTTATTATCATCATTATAGCATCGTTTGTGCCAAACAGCTTTGAGTTTATTTTCTATCAGCTTATTGCCGGAATGATGTCGCTTATAAGTGTAAAGAATTTCGAGCATCGCTCCAATTTCTTTGTAGTAAGTTTGGTTATATTCTTTACCTATTCCACCATCTATATATCGGGGGTGCTAAGCCAAGATACTACGTTGGAAAACATCAATCTTAGTAGATTTGTTATATTCTTTTGCAATGCTTTGCTTATTCTTATGGCATTTCCGCTTACCTATTTGTTCGAAAAATTGTTTGGCTTTGTGTCGGTGCTTACACTTTTGGAAATATCCAGCACCAATACCAAAGCGCTGCGCGACCTTTCAAACAAGGCTCCCGGTACTTTCCAACATTCGGTTCAGGTGGCCAATATAGCCGAAGATATGATAAACGAGATAGGTGGCGATTCGCTGTTGGCAAGGGTAGGGGCTTTGTACCACGACATTGGCAAGATGTATATGCCTTTGGGATTTACAGAAAATCAGACCTCGGGTTTCAACCCACACACCGAATTTACAAACGAGGAGAGTGCCTCTGTAATCATATCGCATGTGCGTCAGGGTGTGGATATGGCCAAAAAATATCGTTTGCCCGATTCGGTTATAGATTTCATACGTACACATCACGGTACCACCAAAACGGGATATTTTTATAACAAACAGCTTATCGAGCATCCGGACGAACCTATCGACGAAACTTTGTTTTCCTACAAGGGACCTAAACCCTTTTCGAGAGAAACAGCGGTGGTAATGCTTGTAGACTCGGTGGAGGCGGCCGTGAAAAGTTTGAAAACACATAACAGAGAAAACATCAACGATTTGGTGGATAAAATAGTGGAGAGCAAGATCAGGGAAAACCAATTTTCTAATTGTAACATTACCTTTGCCGATATCGATACCATCAAACGGATACTTAAGGACAAGATGATGAGCATCTACCATGTGCGTATAGCATATCCGTTGGTAGACACAAACAGAGAACAGAAATAACTAAAAAAAACTGAATAAAAACAATTTATTTATGGTGCCTAAAACTAATTTGTTCGGATTGACGCTGGCCGATTTGCAGCAGATTTGCAACAACGAAAAAATGCCTAAATTTGCCGCAAAGCAAATGGCCGATTGGTTGTACAAAAAACGTTCAAACTCTATCGACGAGATGACCAACCTTTCGCTCAAGGTGCGCGAACAGCTGAAAGAAAAATATGTGTTGGAGAAATCATTGCCTGTAGATAGCCAAACCTCTGTTGATGGTACCAAGAAATACCTTTTTGCAGTAGGTAAAAATGAATATATCGAAAGCGTATATATACCCGACAAGGATCGTGCCACCCTTTGCATATCGTCGCAGATAGGTTGTAAGATGGGGTGTAGGTTTTGCGTTACCGGCAAGCAGGGTTTTAAAGGCAACCTTACCGCCGCTCAGATATTGAATCAGATTTTCAGCATACCCGAAAGTTCGGCGCTTACCAATATTGTGTATATGGGAATGGGCGAACCTTTCGACAACTTCGACGCTGTGCTCAAAAGCATTCAGGTGCTTACATCGGAATGGGGTGTGGCTATGAGTCCGAGGCGTATAACGGTTTCCACCGTTGGTGTGATACCTGTGATACGCGACTTTATGGAGAAAACAGAATGCCATCTAGCAGTAAGCCTTCATGTCCCCTTTGGCGATAAACGTCAGGAGCTGATGCCTATGCAAAAACCATATCCTCATACAGAGATATTGCGACTGCTTAAGAAGTATGATTGGTCCGGTCAGCGTAGACTTTCGTTTGAATATATCGTGTTTAAGAATTTTAACGACGACGAGCATAGTGCTCGAAAATTGGTTGAGATACTTAAGCACCTGCGTTGCCGTGTAAACCTTATACGTTTCCATTCATCGGAAGGGGTGCCCTTGGAAGGAGTGGCCGACGATAAGATGATAGCTTTCCGCGACTACCTTACAAATGAAGGCATTATCTGCACAATACGTGCGTCGCGGGGCGAGGATATAATGGCAGCATGTGGCCTATTGGCAGGCAAGAAAGCCGACGAATAATGGCTTGACAACAAAAATCGTACATAAAGACGACAAGTCGGCTTATGCTCAGCTCTCGCTTCGCAGACAAAAGGCAAAAGTCTGTATAGAGGGTATGGGGAGTAAAAAAGTAGAGAGTGTAAAGAGTGTAGAGAGAGGTAGAGCAAATTTAGTGAGTAATTAATAAAGAGTAATTAGTAGTTAAAAGTTTAATGCGAAAACGAAGCTAAATTACTAACTACTAATTACTAACTAAGTAAGGCTGCCCCCTTTTGCCTTACGACCGTAGTCCTACACAGCCAAAACCGGCTACCGCCCAACCGTTGTCCGTTGTCTTGGCACAGCCAAAACCGGCTTCCGCCCCGACCGTAGTCCGTTGTCTGGCGAAGCCTAAAACATGTCAAAGAACTCTTTCCCATACCGTTGTCTGTTGTCCGTAGTCCGAGAAACACTTTTGCGAGGTTGTAAGAGAGTTGAGGTAGAAGCAAAAGTATTTTCGTTCAACACATTAACCGCATCCACACTTTTCGGTTTGGTTTTGCAAAGATACAAACATTCGAAATGTCACTTTAACGATTTGTCCCGATTTGTCCTGTTTTGTCCTGTTTTGTCCCGTTTTGTCCCGTTTTTGTTTGTAATAAACTGAATTTCAATAGGTGTTTTTTTGAGACTACAGTCAACGGACAACGGACAACGGAGGATTTCGCAGGCAACACTGACAAAAGTCAAAAGGGTATAGAGATGGCTTTGAGTAGTGAGTCATGAACTTCGAGTTAGCTACTGCCCGATCG
>JAGCLZ010000088.1 GCA_017646685.1 Bacteroidales bacterium
CGAATATCTGAAAGCCAAAGGCAAGGACTTGAAGATTGAGATAGAGGTAAGAAACATGGACGAGTTGGAAGAGGTGATGAAAGTAGGCGGAGTACACCGCATTATGCTCGACAACTTCTCGCCCGAAGAGCTGAAGAAAGCCGTAGTACGAATAGGGGGAAAATACGAAACCGAAGCGTCGGGAGGAATAACCGAAGCCACCTTACGCAACTATGCCGAAAGCGGTGTAGACTTTATATCGGTAGGTGCTCTTACTCACCACATCAAGAGTTTGGACATAAGCCTGGTAAGCTACAACTAACACACAGTAGATGAAAATAAAGGCAATAGACGTCGAACAGCTATACCACACCTACCTGCGCAAAGGCCTATACTGGCGGCCCACACGTACGTTTATCCACTACATACGTAAGTTGGTGCTACCCGGTTTTCAAGGTGTACCGCTGTTTGATGTGCTTAGCTTCTTTGTCAAAGGACTGATGAAAGGCTCCATAACCACAAGGGCCAAGGCACTGAGTTTCTCGTTTTTCATGGCTCTGTTTCCGATGTTGCTCTTCATGTTTACGCTTCTGCCCTACTTCCCGGTACACGGGATATTGGAGGAATTATACACCAACCTGCAGGAGCTATTGCCCACAAACGTGTATGCCCCGGTGATAGAAACCATCAACGAGGTATTTAGCCACAAGCACAACACGCTGCTATCGGTAGGTTTTTTGGCCACTCTGTTTGTTTCCGTCAACGGTATGGACTCGATAATACAGGCTTTCAACCAGTCCACAAATACTATCGAGACCCGCAGTTTTGCAAAGCGGAAGCTGATATGCCTTTATCTGGTGGTGCTTATGTACTTCCTTATCACCTTTGTACTATCAATAATGCTGGGCTACAAAAAGCTGATGATGTACTTTATAGACACCGGCATCCTTACCAAAAACTTCTGGTACTACGCCCTCAACGTGGGCCGCTGGGTAATATCGGTGGGGCTTACTATGGCCATAATTTCGGGCATCTACTATGTGGCACCCGTAAAGAAGCAGCGTTTGGGCTTCTTCTCCGCAGGTTCTACCCTTGCTACTGTGCTGTTTTTTTTGGCAACCGGAGGCTTCAACTTTTACATCAGCAACTTCTCCAAATACAACGCCCTCTATGGTTCCATCGGGACTCTAATCATACTGCTGCTATGGATATACCTATCGGCGTGTATATTACTTATAGGCTACGAGCTGAATATAAGCATAGCCAACAGCAAGATTCACCGCAATCTGCTAATGAAAGAAATCAAGTATTAACAAAATAAAACACTGTTATATGGAAATAAATATTAATGTAGGAATAGAAAACACACTTACCAAAACTGTTTCGGACCGCGATTCGGCAGCCAATCATGGTTCGGGATTGCTACCAGTATTTGCCACTCCGGCCATGGTAGCATTCATGGAACAAACAGCCCATTGCAGCGTGGGCAACCTATTGCCCGAAGGCTATACCACTGTGGGTATCGAAATCAATGTTAAACACATCAAGGCCACACCTATGGGTATGGCGGTTCGTTGCCACTCGGTGCTAAGCAAGGTTGAAGGCAAACGCCTATACTTCGACATCCAAGCCTACGACGAAGTGGCACAGATAGGCGAGGCTACTCACGTTCGCTACATAGTGGAATCAGAAAAATTTATGAGTAAAATAAAATAATCACACACCTTTATACCATCCGGCAATGATAATAGTTAAAGACAAAAACAAGGTAATAAACGAAGTATCGTCGGGCGAGAGCTTCAAGATGATAGCCAAAACGATGTACGGCCTTGAAGAGGTATTGGCCGAAGAGCTGCGTGCATTGGGTGCAAAGGACGTAACGCCCATAAACCGTGCGGTGGCTTTTACCGGTACCATGCAAACCCTCTACAAAGCCAACTACGCCTGCCGAACAGCCCTGGCCATACTCAAACCTTTTGCCGAGTTTGAGGCAAACAACGAACAGGAGCTGTACGACAATGTGTACAAGATTAAATGGGAACAAATTTTGGACGTCGATTGTAAGTTTTTCATCGAGTCGGCAGCCAATAGCAAGATATTCACCAATTCGTACTACGCCGCCCTTAAGATGAAGGATGCCATAGTGGACCGCTTTCGCAGAATGTTTGGCCGCCGCCCAACTATCGATACCGAAAACGCCGACTACAAGTTCAACATCCACATCAACGCCAACAAAGTTACGCTTCTGATGAACAGCTCGGGAGAATCGCTCCACAAGCGTGGCTACCGCCAAGGCGTGGGAATAGCCCCCATCAACGAGGTGCTGGCAGCAGGCCTCATACAGCTGAGTGGCTGGAAAGCCGACTCCCACTTCTTCGACCCCATGTGCGGTTCGGGTACAATACTTATAGAAGCGGCTATGTATGCCAACAACATACCGGCTCAATACTACCGTAAAAAGTTCGGCTTTATGCGTTGGAAAGAATTTAACAACAGTGAATGGAAAGGTGTAAAAGAGCGTCTGGACCGCGGCATACGCGAGTTTGAGTATGAGATATGGGGCAGTGATATAGACCCAACAGTCATAGATCAGGCCGAAAAGAACCTGCGTTTCGCCAAGCTACACCACGACGTATGCTTGTTCCCAAACTCGTTTGAATTTCAAGATGCTCCCGAGGGTGAATGTATGATTATCACCAATCCGCCTTATGGCGAACGCATCTCGGTCGAGGATATCACCAACCTCTACAGCATGATTGGAGACCGCTTTAAAAGTTTTGGCGATGGCAAAACAGCATGGCTTATCACATCCGACTTCCGCGCTATGAAGAGCATAGGATTGAAAACAAGCCGAAAAATACAGCTCTACAACGGCGCGTTGGAATGCCGTTTCCTCAAGTTTGAACTGTACGACGGTTCGAAGAAAGCCAAATACAACGCCTAATTGATTTATAATTAATATCGAGATATGTACCCTCTACGGAGGTGCATATCTTTTTTTGTACCAATACGCAACAACAATGAAACGCGACAAAGCAACGAAACTTACCACCGCGGTGGCTGTGATTGTCATTGCCATATACGGCCTGCAGCTGCACTACCGCTATGTGGCCGAGTTCCCGGCCTTCGTCCACTCGTGGAGCCAAACAGACCGCTATGCCATAGCCATAGGTTTTCTAAACAACAACTTCGACCTCTTCCACCCCGAAACGCTTATCCTAAACAAGCAGTATCCACACTGGTGGAAGCATGCCGATAGCAGCGCCATCACTGCCGTGGACTTTCCAATACACGAATATGCAGTGGCAGCAGCCATGAAACTTACGGGCAATACCTCGCCCATAGTATTCCGCCTATGCACCCTACTGGTAGCGCTGATAGGCATGGCGTTCCTTTACAAGCTGGTCCACGAGCTTACAGGCCATTGGCTGAAGGGATTGCTGGTAGCACTGGTGGCACTGGCCTCGCCGGTGTATGCCTACTATGCGGCCGGCTTCATTCCAGGCGTGCCGGCCCTCAGCTTTGCCATCATAGCCCTCTGGGCCTACCTGCGCTACCTGCGGGGCGATGACCGATACTTTGCATGGGCAATGGCTATGGCCGCCGTGGCAACACTTATACGCACATCATTTGCAATACTGCCCGTGGCCATCGTATGTTTCGAAGTGCTGCGAACCATACTCCGCCGCACCTCCCTACTGCCCAAACTGCCGGCTATACTGCTTTCGGCCGCAGCCGTGGGCAGCTACATGGCGTGGAACGCACACCTGCGTAGCCTCTACGACACAGTGTTCCTGAGCGGGCTGGCACCGGCCAACGATATTACCGAACTGAAAAGCCTACTAAGCCAAGCCGCCGACAATTGGCGGTACAGCTACATCTCAAAGTTCCAACAAAGGCTGATGGCAGCCATAGCAGCTCTAGCCATAATATCGATGATATTAAAGCGTTTACGCAACAAAAGAAAACTATCGGCCGAGGGGAAAAAGCCGGCCGACACGTCGCTATGGATATTTGTGGGCGGCTACATGCTGGGTTGCTGCATGTTTGCCATAGCAATGGCACAGCAAGCTCCGGACCACGACTACTACTTTATAGATACCTTTATGCTGCCCCTTCTACTTGCCTTTGCCCTCGTGCTTAGAGTGTGGCCTAGGAGTGTAAGACGCGAGAACACCTTTTCTGGATTGATTTTGGTGGTGCTGATAGGCGGCAAAATGCTGGTAGACGTGAGCAAGGACCTTAAACACCGCCGCGACTACGACGACCGTTCGTACCAAACCGCCCAAGCCTTCGAAGGCTCCGAGGCATGGCTGGACAGTTTGGGTGTAGGCCGCGAAGCCAAAATTATGGCCATGTATGCCTATCCGCAAAACACCCCATTTATACTTATGAACCGCACAGGCTACACCTTGATGTGGTACGACGACGATATAGTGAGCGCCGCAATTGAATTTCCGTACGACTATATTGTGATAGAAAACAGGCGTTTCCGCAACGATTTTCCCTACCACAAGCAGTATCTGAGCCATCTGCAGCCACTGGCCACCAACGGCAAAATAACCCTTTGCCACTACTCCGACAGTGTGGTCATACACCGGGTGGAAGATTTTGAGATAGCCACAAAATAACACCCTTTCGGGAAAAAACGCCCACAGGCGTAGGTCTCCATTTGGCATAGGACCGGGCAATAGCGGCCCGCACCTACCTCTTGGGGAAACGAAAGCCGATGAGGGGAAAATTACGACCCGAGTGGAAACAGATTTCCACTCGGGTCGTACTGCTATCGGCACCCGAGTGGGAAGCCGGCCGCAGTCGGGTGGAAATTCATCATCACCCGACTGAAAATTTTCCGCCTTTCGGCAAAGACCATGCCGGCAGCCCAAAGAAGTGCATAGCCATAGGTGCCTACAGCAAGGTTTACAGCCTATTGAGGGCAAAAGAAAACGGACGTCGGGAAATAATCATTCCCTACGTCCGTTGGTTATGATGGTGCACCGCCGTTCGTTTAGAACGAGAAGCGGGCCGTAATTCCGCCACGAGTGGTGGAATTGGGATAGCTGTTTGAGATAAACGGCGTGTTGATAGTAGATTCGAAAAACGCACGCAGTGTAAGATTTGTGGTAAGCGAGTATTCGGCCGAAAGCCCGATAGTCCACACCTCGCTACCCGACGATACCTGGCTTACGTTTTGATCCACCTGGCGCAACATAGTGCGGTTGATGTTGCGAGTCAAGTCGGCTCTAACCACCACATCACTCTTAAGGTTTATGGTTCTGTCGGCAGTCTTGATAGAAAAAGCTACATCCTTAAATCTATATCCCAAGCCGAACACGAAAGCGTCGCGCGTGGTCTCGGTAAGCTGATTGTTGGCAAAACTCATCGAGAGGGTGCGGTTTTTACGTATCTCAAAGTTGGCCTGAATATTATTTATCGTTGCCACATCTATTTTCAGCAGAGGGCTGAACTGCTCCGTAAGCTGCACCTGCTCTATCGACTCTTTTGGGATAAAGTTACCGCTTATATCGTTGAGGATATACTCTATACCGTAGTCGTAGGCCTCAGCATTTGCAATACGCACATCGGTGTAGTAGTTGCCAATGCTGTAGGTGGAGGCATAGCGGTGGCTCATGGCAATGTTTGTAAACCACTTTTGCAGCCATTTGATCTTGTTCAGGCCGTTGTAGGTTATAGACCAATTTGGCAACGGGAATCGGAAGAAAGGCGAAAGGCCTATATCCATCGGGTCTGTTCCGGTGTATGTAGCCAAGAACGCCGATAGCAACACCTGCTGCGAACTAGAGTTGTAGCCAAATGGGAAATAGGCGTTGGCCATAGTGTCGTAGACCATCTCGTCGGTACGCGGATCGGGATTAGCGTTGGCAAAACGCTGTGCCATTATGTTACGGTTTTCCACAAACTTGGCAAAAAGTTCCTCGCTGTCCGTAAAAGCCGTGGAAAACATCCAAACCGTCGAAGTGTACGATCCGTTGGTCATCGGAGTTATAGGGCCATCCACATATCCCAACGAAGGGTCGTATTTATAGTAGAAACTCGAGTTGGAGCTTCGGTTTTGAGCAAATGTAAGGTCAATTTTCATGTCGCGTATTGGCTCCAACGATGCCTGAATGGCCAATACGGTATTGGTCTTCTGCTCGTGCGGTGTGTTCATAAGCGAATCCTTAGACAAGTAGTCGTTTTGCAAAAGGAAGCCTATAACATCGTCTTGCGAACCTAGTACAAATGGCAGTCCCGGCGCCCACTTGCTTGTATTGTCCATACCAAAAATGGTAGCCTCTGGCATAAATCCCGGTATAAGCGTACCGGCTGTTTGTGTGTATTGGAGTGATACGTTTTTCAATCCGGTTATAAATCGGATACCGAAGTATCCAATTTCGCGTAGCACCTTCTTGTATGCAGCCTCGGCCGAGTCTGCTTCTTCGTTCTTCTTGGATATATTTTTGTTCTTACCTGCCTTAATTCCACCCGGCACATTGCGAACACTCTTGTTTGCCCCCTCCGGACGTGGCTGTTCGTAGGCCTTCTTTATCCATTTGAAGCGTTTGTAGAATGTTTCCATCATAACGTCGGCACGAGCGTTGAAGGTGTTTGAGTTTTCGACGATACTACCCATACGAGCCAAAGCGGCTGTTGTACCCATGTATGTATATTGGGTTCGGTAGCTTATCGGCATACGCAAAAAGTCCAAGTACGGCAGTTTATTGATAGGTACATCCCAGTTGGCGTTGATGCTCTGGTTGAAGTTTTGCATTGTTCCCATTCCTCCAATGCTCTCCCAAATAGAGTCACGAGCCGTCCGCGTGTCTATCTTTCCTATTGGCTCGTCGATACGAGCGTTGGCGGTAGCGTCGTAGGTAAAGCGTATGCTCTTGCTCAAATCGTACTGCACGTTGTATATGCGGTCCCAAGTGAACTGCTTGTAGTAGGTTGGGCGTATGATTATGTCGCCCATACTCTTGTTTCGTATTTTGGTTTCTTCGTAGTTACGGAACATCTCTGTACGGAACATCAAGTTTTTCGGCTGGTAGTATAGGTTGAAATCTTTCAGTATCTTCCAGTTTTTGCCTTGAAACAGTTTCACCTTATCAAAGGGTTTCCATGGTTTTGGACTTTGAGAGAAATTGTATCCAAATCCGCCTCGATGTTGAGTTTTATTGTAGTATTCCACATCTATATCTTGCGAGCTCTCGGCCGAATAGGCGTATGAGAAATTGAAGTTTTCAATATCGTAGAAGTGTCGTTCGTCCTTACCATCGCCCCCTGCCGACGGCTTGGCCACCCTTTCCTTACGAACGTTCATAAAGTTGAGGTTGGTTCTTGAGAGACGTTCTTGCGTCATAGCCTTTATAGAGTCGCGTTGCTGTTTGGTTTCGTAGGTGTTCAGGTCGTCGCGTAGTAGCACATCCGGGTCCAGCGGATTGTACTCCGGACTTCCAATCTGGTTCGAGTAGTCGAAGTGCATTGGCACCCTCAATCCCCAATTGTCGGGCAGGAACTTGCCCAGCTCGAGGTTGAGTGCCATTTCTATATCGGTGCGGTTCACGTTGTCCAAATCGCCAAAGCTCTGACTCAGCGACCCGAATCCTGCCGAGGTGTAAGCCCCGTAGATAGAGAAGTCGCCCAAGTCGGCTAGATTGGTACGAGCCAAAGCCGTTGCAGCCCATCCACCCTTGCTGGAATAGTCCGACAGGCGTAGCTCGTTTATCCACACTATCACAGATTTTGGCAGCATGTTGTTGCCATCCATCAGCGACTCCTTCCTCGGATTACGCACGCCCACCATTATCACCCTTACACTGCCTATGTTTGGCGTACCCAACACGGTGTATTTACGGTTGCCCACATATTCGGAGTAGAGCATAGTATTGGTATACTGTGTATTTCCAGAGCGTATGGCACGGTTTCGGTTCTCCTTAACTTCCACCAAGCGTTCGAGGTCGATAATCACATTGTTGTCCTCCGGCCAAATAGCGTATGCATCCGAGGCTCCCGTTCCCCATGGGGTAAGTTTAAGTGGCACCTCATATTCGTAGTAGTTGCTCGTAAAGTCGGTACCTATACGCACGAAGAGTGACAAGTCGTCGTCGTTCAAATTGTCAGTTTCGTACAGCTTTTCGGCGTGTACAAACATCTTCAAATTCTTGAAATACCTAAAGTCGAAATCGGTATTCTTGTAGATAGCTCTTGCATCGCCCGCAGGCAAGTCTTGCACTTGCAGCTGTATGGATTGCTCGTTAAGCTGATACGACGATGTGCTGCTGTACCAACTTTCACGTTCTATACCCGGAGGCAATACATAAGGCACAGGCTCGCGCGAGCCATTCTCCTCTATATTTACTGTAGAAAGGATTAGGTTGGTGTTTTCAACCACGCCGGTTGGATAGTCGCCGGGTTGCAACAAATCTTCGTCGTACTTCCGCCAAGTCCCGTAGACCAACTCAAGAGTGGCAAAACGCAGAATTATGGGCGAGTCAAATTCCTTCATAAACATACGCATAAACCTAATTGACTGGAATCCCTCTATCGACCCTACTTTACGTTCGGGATTGCGAATAGGAATTTTGAATTGGTACCACTTGCACGATGTTATTTCGCCGTTTGGTAGCTTCACATTGTTCGCCACCTGTATGTCGGTGATATAGTTCTCGCCTATCACCATCTTCTCTGGCGATAGGTCTATACTGTATTCATAATAGTTCTCTGCCTCGCTTAGTGTGTTATCGCGATTGATGTCTTCAACGTTTGGATTGCTGGTTGCGGCAGTGGTGTAGCCCTCTGTATTATCGGCCGAAACCGGCGAGTTTCCTTCCGGGTTGTTGAAGAATTTATAGCGGTCGTTGATCTTCACATCTTCATTGTCCCACTTAGTACTGCGGAAGTAAGTGTAGTCGTCGTTGGCAGGGTCGACCAGTGCTGCTTGGTATACCGGCGAATCGGTACCATAAGTGGCGGCCAAATCGGCAAGATAAGTCTCGAAAAAGGAAACTTCGTCGTCGCTTGTAAGACCATCATATCCTATATCCTGATATTTTCGTGCAGCCTCGTCATTATCAAAAGCGTTGACCAATGCTTGAAGCGTAGGCACTCGTCCCCATATAGTTGTGTCGATATTATTTACCTCACCATTCGTTGGGAAACCATTTTCGTAGCTCTTACGGCCGTCGCGCAATATATCTTCCGATATATCTCCGAGGTTGAAGTAAAGTTTACCACCGGTGTGGTTTGGCTCTTCGATAAAGGGGTCCATCAGCCAAAACTCTATGGTCTCGATATTCTGAGTTTCGAAGTCGGTATAATCCAATTTCCGCATAATACCACCCCAACGTGAGGCCGGATTGTTCAGCAACCCGTCGCTACCTATACCGGCACTGTAGGCCGAAGGTGCCACATCATAGTTATATGGTCCACGTTCGGACGGGTAATAGGCTAGGTTAAGCTCATATATATTAGTAGTCTGTCCGGCAGCCAATTCCTTGTTGGGGAATACTTCTTGTTCTGTAATTCGTCGAGCATAAGGTCTTGAGCGGTCGTCGGCAGTAATATTGCTTGGGGAGTTGCTACCATAGAATATGTCGTCGATACGATACCAAGCCAACTTGGCTCTGTTGAACCCGTATGCCAATCCCGACCCTGCCTCAGTTTCGGGAAACAGCGGCATAGACGAAGCACAGTCTTGCGGAGTACTAGCCAAGAACCAATAGGACATACCCATAAGGTCTATGCTCGACTTAGCGCCCTCAAAATCGTCGATATACGACACACCTTTCTCGTCGCCGGTATTGGCAATACCCGGAATAAAGTGAGCAAACTCTGCATTAAGCGTAAGTACCGAAGCCTCCTTGGTTTGTATACCCGGCAACCAATCCACCATTTTGGTTATGAAGGGAACTTCATGTTCGTAGTTCAAATCCACCCCCCACATAGTGTTGGATATAGGTTCATCGCCGAAATTGTTCTTTGCCGTAAGAGGCTTTTGGCTTAGATTCATCAATGTAGCACCAACGTTAAACTTCGGGTCTATCTCATAGTTGAGGTGCATTCCAAGCATGGTTTTGGTCATCATGCTAAAGGAATTACTCTCGCTGGAAATACTTATTGGTGTACCCGAGTTAAGGATACTCTCGTTGATGATACGCACCTTACCCATCATATAGTCCACTGTATAGTCGACATCCTCTATCAGCGGAATACCTCCGGCTGTAACCCTCACCGACCCTTTCGGTATATTGAAGCCTAACGATATTTCACCACTCATGGCTGTAGTGTACGAGCCCTCAAGGTAATATTTGTTTTGGTCCGGGTACTGCTGAGCCATAGTCTTGGTAAGGGTATAAAGCGAGTCGAAGCAATATTTTTTTGCAGCAGCCTCGTCGCCAAGTAGCTCACGCAAGTCCTTACCAAAAGGTTCTACATATGGGAAATATATTCGTCCGGTCGAAGACTGTATGATACCACCTGCCGAAGCAGCGTTATCCAACCAGTCGAACACTCCATCGGAATAGGGATTTTGCTGTCCGTCTACCCGGTCTAGTCCAAACAGCTCTATCAAAGGAATACCTTTCTTGGGGCCGTCGGCAAAATAACCCGAAGGAACACCACCTTCATCGCCCTCGTATAATATATTCAAACGGAACTTGTCGCGACTTATCTGTGTGCTCTTGAGAAAGTATACGTTCTTCATCATCAGTTTCCATAGTGGGCCACGAGTGTTTACTGTAGTGCTCTTAAGCAATTTTACCACCAATGTATTTGGCGATACAACTCCATCGGTAGTAAACTCACCCACCTGATAGGTTGTAGAATCGCCTATCACTTGGTATTGGAAAGCCACGGCCAATACTTGGTCGGCACTCAAAGGTTGGTTCAACGAAATGAAACCCAAACGAGGGTTGAAGGTGTACTCGCTTTCGTTTAGCTTTCGAGCACTTTCCACTTTCTCAAAGTCTTTACCTGATGTCATACCCAAGCTCTGCATATAGCTAGATATGTTGTTGATACTACGTACTGCATTCTTGTCAAGCACCGTGAATAGATGGTTGGAAGCATAATTGTCCGGCAAAGTACTGTTGCCTTGCGGTATAATACTGTTTGACGGTCTGCGTTCGCCAAGGTCGGTAAGTGCAAGAATATTTCTATTTTCCGTTACTGCCGACCCAATATTGGTGCGCCAAACCTCTATCTTCAGTATATTGATTTTCGAATTTAGAACAGGTAAAGTCGACATAGCATTGTTGTAGTTATCGTAAAAGTATTGTGCAAGGAAGAAGTGACGATTCTCTTCATATTGGTCGGCTTTAAACTCAAACTCTTCGGTTTGTGCCCCACCTTGCACTTGCATATTCTGGCTTTCGGTTTCTTGTTGCGACACGACGGCATCAACCGTAAGCTTTCCAAATTTCAATCTGGAACGGATACCAAACAAACTTTCACTACCTTGTATCAGTTTGGTTGGCAAAGGCAATGCTACATTACCTGCCTCCAACACCTGCAGTATATCGTCTTCTTTACCCTCATACTTCAAGTTTACAGTATTCTCGAAGTCAAATACAGCTTGTGTGTTGTGGTTGATGTCAAAATTGATTATGTCGCCTATCTTGGCATTAAGATTCACCTGAATGTTCTCTGTAAAGTCGAAGTTGGTTACACTTCGCTTACTGATGTCTATTCCTGGGTCTTCGCGCTTGTTGTTCACTATGGCAAAAGTAAGCTCGGCCGAACCACTGGGTTTTATTTCTATAAGAGGTTTATCTCTATTCAATAAACCATCCAATTTTCCGGTTATATTGCTCAGCCCCGGCAACAACTGGTTTAATATATTACCATTGTCTTCGCCGGTTGCCACTACCGACTGTGTCTTTTGTGACCAATATTTCTCCATAAGTTGGTCCATCTGCCAATCCTGATACTCATCGAACGTCATATATCTTCTACTTATAACCACGCCACCGGCACGTGTAGTTATAAGGTAGTCGTTGGTTTCGGGGTCGTATTCCACCTGACTTGTAATGTTCGATGGATTTTTCAGATGCAGTGGACTTTGAGGTTCTCCCTGTTCCGGCAACGGATAACGAGCAGAAGAGTCCGGCTCTACCATCACCGATGGAGAATATGGATAATACGAAACAGTGCTACCAATGCTATACACATTAGAAACACCACCCTCGCCATCAGCATCCGATGCTATGGCCAAACCTACAAATGAGGCTACTACTGTTATTGCTAATACCTTAAATAATCTATTTCTAAATCTTATCACTCGTCTATCTCTTTTCGTGGAAGCATACATTCCCAACCTGCACACCTCCTATTAATACCTCATAGTTATTTATCCATACACATATCTTTTTTATCATTAACTCCTATTTATATCATATCCTATTATGCATACTACAACACCTTCAACGCTTGCTTTATCAGTTCTTCAACTGTCATTGCAGGATTATCGGTAGCTATCTTATCCAATACCTTTGATGCTTGAGCTTTCACAAATCCCAACATCACTAACGCAGATAACGCCTCCTCTAGATTTTTATTGCTTGCAACAGCATTATTTATAACCACATCACCTTGTTTTTCCAACTTATCATGGAGTTCCAACACTATACGTTGTGCCGTTTTGATACCTATACCTTTGATACTTTGTACCATCTTTACATTTTCCGACACTATTGCTGTCGCAAGTTCTTGGGTTCCGAAAGTTGACAACATAACACGTGCGGTACCCACTCCTACCCCATTTACATTTATCAGACTGCGAAACAATTGACGCTCTCCCTCTTCGAAAAAACCAAATAACAGATGCGCATCTTCCCTCACCACATAGTGTATCAGCAATTTCACTTCGTCAAGATCTTTTATTTGCGTAAATGTGTTGAGCGATATTTCTATTAAATATCCTATTCCATTATTATCCACAACAGCATACGATGGTGTTGCTTCTACAAGTTTTCCTGAAATATAGTTGTACATATAATGTGTCTTGTTTTTTATTATTCTGATGTAATATTTAATTCATAAGCACCTATCGTAGGAGGATTGCTACGCATATTTCCCGCCAAATCGTATGGCAAAACAATATAAGTATAACTTCCATTATTTACAGCCAGGCTATGAGTATCTACCTGATAATCCTCATCATCTATCGATTTGAACAAAGGGTCTTTATTTATAATACTATTGCTAAACATATACGACCACTCCGTACGAGTACGTACCAAACAATTGTTGAATCTGCAATTAAACTCCACCATATCGTTACAATCCAAGGCCAACTCTTCGTCCATACTACCATATATTATACAATTATTAAACTCTGCCCTCATTAATGGTCTAAGTTGTATTTGTCCATTTATATCTTCATACCAATTGGACATCACTACACTTGGCGACCTCCTTGAGGTATAGTTCCAATAGTTGGCCATCGTAGAGTTTCCAAACCTATAGTCGCCCCCCAGCGTAAGAGCCAGTGTTGCCGTGCCACAATTTGTTACCAACAAGTTTTCACCATCTATCCTTGCCCCCTGCCCATATATTCCGGCCACCGTCATATTCCTAACCTTGGTGTCCAATATCGTAAGTGTCGGATTGGCATTCACCACAGTATCAACCAGTAATCCCACAACGGCATTCTCTATCACAGCACCTTTTATATAATTATCCTTACTACCTGCCGACAACCATATTCCCTGCCACTGTCCGGGCAAAGCAGCGTAATGACCATCCCTACGAAATGATGTAAACACAACCGGATTATTTAACGTAGCATCAACATGCAATGTTCCACCGGCATAAACCCAAAGACAGGCATTGTTGGAAAAGTAAAGTTCGGCACCCGACGAGAGGTTTAGAACACTATCCTCATCAACAACGGCATAGCCCAATACCACATGTGGTTTGGTGTGGTCCCATTCCGAACAGTTGATAACACTATAATGACAAAGTTCATCACCTATCATTATGCTTCTGTTTGGAATGTGATAGACTGCATTCCTACCATAAGCCATTAGTGGCAACTCCGTTTTACCCTTACCGACGATGGAAAACACTACAGCATCCTCCACCAAAAAAGGTTCGGACAATAAGTTGGGGTTGATATTCACTCTTACAAATATAAATATGCTGTCGCCGGCAGCTATAGCCACATCTGTAGCTACAAGTGAGGTATCACCGTCGACATTAATACGATAACGCGAAGCACTGCCTCCACGCAACGTTACATTTGTTAGCAGCATAGGTGATGTACCTCGATTATAGACCTTAAAACTTTGAGTTGTAGAACCTATGGTTGTAAAAATTGTATCAAACCGAAGTGTATCAACCGAAAACGACAAATCATCGATTCTACCCTCCAAATAATCTTCTTCTTTCACGCACGATGTTATACTCATCATTGCCGATACTGCAACAAATACAGCCATCAGCAATATCGATATATTTATTTTTCGTTCATTAGTCTTCATTATGTTCTACACTTTACTAATATACAAAATGATTAACGAAGTAATGTTCCTTTTATTATATTGGCAAATAATTAAAACCTTCTTTTTGCCAATTATTTGGTACATCTTCCGCCTATGAATATGATTATCCGGAAATACAATCATATCTGATATTAGTCTGTTTTTTCTAGTCCATTTCATTTCTTCGGTTCGCTCTATATTAGCAAACTCTCGACTTGTTATCTTGTCTATTGCTATAGGAATTATGTGTTTAATCCAATCTCCGAACGTATAACTAAATGCAAATCCTCTAATGTGAAATCTGTATCCAGTTTTTGAGTAAGTTTGTATAGTTCATATTCTATAAATTTATCTTTTGTAGTAATTTCTTCATCCCAACGCTTTTGCATAAACATTTCTTCGTCTATTTCAAACCCTATATATTTTGGTATAAACTTCAGATTAGTGATTTTATGTTTTTCTAAGATACTTTTGACTTCAGTAGATATTAATTAAGGTATAGTATATGATAATTTCTAATGATTGTAGTTTGAAATTATTCAACATTAGAGATTGAATATCCCATGCTTTATATTATACAAATGTTTCCAATAATCCATAAGATCTAAACAATTGATTATTAAGCATCTTAAATTTCATCAGTGAAGAGTGCACTCTTCTCGTCCGAAGCATGCACTCTTCAGAAAACACCTCTTTAAAGGTATTTCAACACTGATAGAAAGTGTATCTTTTATCATATAAAAATCAAAAGAATATCAAGGGGAAATAATTGGATTATTTTCCCTTGATATTTCCAATGTTCAACTAGTGATAAAAAGAAAGTAGTGCTACAAAACAAACGGTCCCTCTTGTTTTTATAGCTTTTAAGCTATATTCTATAATTCCGAAAATCCGATTATTGTAAAAAGAAATCATAAAGGGTTTGAAGGTAAGCCTTACCGTTTTGGAGTTCAATATTTAAAAGATTAGTATCTTGTATGGTACTACTCGACAGGCGTTTATTTATACCATCGTATATTATATTACCTTGTGGCACCACCCAACCGAAGCCCATATTGGTTTCATAGTAAGCAAACTCTTTGCTATACGGATTAAAGATGTTCTTGCCCCTATAGGCATCGCAATTGTCAACACCCATCTGAGCTGCAAGTGTAGGATATACATCTATTTGCGAACATATTGTTGTACAAACTTTTCCTACATAAGCACTATCCAAAGCTCCACCCATCCACAACATTGGCACATGCATGTATTCTGCACTGTTTACATAGTGATTCATATAGGTGGCATGGCTGTGATCGGACACTATTACGAAGAGTGTGCTGTCATACCAGGGTTGTGTTTTGCAACGTTCTATGTATTGATACAACTCGTAGTCGGAATATTTCACCGAATTGAGGTACGGGAGATTGTCTACATCCCAATCCAACTGCGGTACTTTTTTAGGCTCGTCGTAAGGAGCATGCGAACTTGCAGTAAACAAGAAGGTAAAGAACGGCTGCTGTATAGATTGCAAATCCTTATAGCTTTCGGCAAAAAGATACTCATCTGGAATAGAAAGTTGTCCTCGAGGATATTCGATCGGAAAATCTTTATCTTCCATTATCTTGTTAAACTCGTTCCAAAGAATAAAAGCTCTTATATTGCCATAACGCAAATCGCCGGCAAAGTAATAGGATGTATTATAACCCATATTGTTAAACATCTTGGGCATACTACCCAGGTATTTATAAAGCGAAAATATATCCGTTACATCATGTCCCTGCATAGGTGGAAAGCTACTCATTACACTACTCATAGCCTGCTGCGAACGATGGCCGTTGGCATAAAATCCGGTAAACATCAATCCTTCTTTTTCCAGTTGTGCAAAGTAAGGTGTTATACTGTCGCGTCCACCAAGCGAGGCCACACAGTCGCCCGACCAACTTTCAAGCAAGACAAATATTACATTAGGTCTACGAGTGTTCAACACCTGTACAGTTGTATCCTTCGGTGTAGCATATATATCATCCAGTATATCATTGGCTTGTTCGGCAGGCATTTCATGGAAAGGATTATTGTCGTCCAAAGTTTTGAAATGCACATAATTGAAAATAAAGTTCCATTGGGTGTTTACAGCCGCATCGTTAAGCATAGCATGTTGAGAAAAGAACGATTGACTTTGCGAAATAGGCACACCTTTCAAGCCACCTCGCATGCCACAAAATATCATGAATGATAGCAGTATAAACATTATGGGCGAGGTTACTGCACTATAACGTTGGGGAACAATGGTAGGTTTTATTACCACTTTACAATATAGATATTGAAACAATGTTACGTAAACAGCAAAGCCTATAAGCAGTATAAGTAACAAGCCGGTATCTACTGTATCTATAATCTCTTTGGGATTACGCAGATACAGTAATGCTTTATGACTAAGTTTCACCCCCCATTCATCATACACTCCAATTTCGCCAAAGAGTATCATTGAGCTAATTACAAGTATTATCAGCATCAAGCCTTTTTTTATCACAGTCCAACCCTTCCAACGGATGGCATACTGCAACGAAATAAACAACAAAAAAGGAGCCGACAGCCAACAAGCCGTCGACAAATCAAGTTTGAAAGCATTAGGAAACACCTTCATAATTTCCCATAACGAAATATCGGGCAAGAGGTTGGAATAGACCAAAAGAAATAGTATCCTACCTAATATAAAAAATAAAAACCAATATAAAATAGTTTTGATTATCTCTGTCAAATACAACTTCATATTCTTTGCTTCGACATAAAAAATAGAGCACGTTAAATATTTCGATTAGTTTTAGAGAACCAACAAAATTCTAACGCACTCTATTAATTAATAAATATATATTATAAACCTTATAGCAATTTAATCATCTTTTTTAGAAGTTTACACCAAATCCAAACTTAATCATGTGTTGGATTATTGATTCTTCCATTTTACTATAGTCTAACTCGTCGGTATCAAGATCTGCATTTTGCACTCTTCTTACTATCAACGATTGCAACTGATATCCTACATAGGCATTTATGGCAACATTTCTATTGAATGCATATCTTGCACCCACACTCATCCCTATCATAACACCACCGCCTATAACTTCACGTTGAAATTCATTGCTATTATTTTTCTTTCCCATTGGGATGGTATAACCAGCGGTAAGAGATGTGTATGGAGTAACTTGGTTACGCAAATAATGTGTACGTAACTCGGCATAAATAGGCATTTGAGAAAATACTCCTTCACCATCGGCAAGGTATGACACACCTATTCCAAAACCCGATTGACGACGCCATTGCCAACCACCCGATATATTTATTCCTTTGAGAAAAACTTTCTCTGTAAAATCATAAGCCATCGCTATATCTGTAACACAATACGGACCGTAATGCTTAAATTCTATATGTTTTGGCAATACTGATGGTGACGACAGTGGTGATGTTTCCATCATAGATTCAATTGATGATGATTCTAACATATTTGGAAACGAGTTATCATCCAAACGTAAAGACATACCCTGTCCACTGGAAATCGCATATAATGACAATGCTACTACTAATGTAAATAGTTTTTTCATAAGACAAATATTTATTATTAATAACTTACGATATTCAGAAAAAAAGTTTTCTTCTGGTTATATTAATTTATGTACATCATCCCAATCAAAAAAAAGAATCTACATTCTATCGATTTCTGTTCGAAATGATGTACATACTATTATATTATTCTATCGATTTCAAATTTTCATCAATAATCAACTGAGCTTCAGTAACAGCTTGTACTTGTTCTACTGTAAACTCTGGGTTGATTTCTTTCAATACTATACCTTTAGGAGTTATTTCCATAACACCCATTTCGGTAATAATCATATTCACTTGACCTTTGGCAGTAAGAGGCAAAGTACATTTTTTCAATATCTTAGGACTACCTTTAGCAGTATGTTCCATTGCCAATATTACCTTTTTAGCACCTACAAGCAAATCCATTGCACCTCCCATACCTGGTGTTTTTTTGCCGGGAATCATCCAATTTGCCAAGTCTCCTTGTTCGTCAACTTGCATTGCTCCTAATATACTTACATCAACATGACCACCACGAATGATACCAAAACTTGTAGCACTGTCAAACGATGAAGCTCCTTCTGTTGTGGTTATAAATCCACCACCGGCATTGGTATAGAAAGGATTTTCTTTACCTTCTTCGGGGGTAGGTCCCATACCTATCAAGCCATTTTCACTTTGAAGTATTACGTTTACCCCTTGTGGTAAGAAATTAGGAATTGCTGTTGGCAATCCAATACCCAAATTCACTACATCGCCATCTTTTAATTCCTTTGCAGCTCTACGTGCTATGAAATTTCTTATTTCGTTCTTGTCCATTATTATTTCTTTTTTATTATTATCTTATCCGTTTATTCTTTTATCCAATTCTTGTGCAACGAACGATGCTACATTATCGGCATAGGTATTCATTCCAAATCCGGCATCGTAGCCAAGCTCTTTTGCCAATTCATGACTGATACGTGGACCACCACATACCAATATTACTTTATCTCTCAATCCCTCGGCTTCAAGCATTTCCACAAGTTCAGTCATATTTTGGATATGAACATCTTTTTGTGTAACTGTTTGTGATACCAACAATGCATCAGCTTTCATTTCAATGGCTTTTGCAATAAACTCTTCATTTGGCACTTGGCTACCCATATTTAGTGCCTCTATCATTTCGTAACGTTCCAAACCATAGTGGCCTGCATAACCTTTCATGTTCATAATAGCGTCGATACCCACGGTATGAGCATCGGTACCGGTACTTGCTCCTACTATCACTATCTTGCGACCTATGTGTTCTTTGATATACTCGTCGGTTTCGTGCATATCCATCACTGAACTTTCTACTTTGGGAACATGTATCGATGTATAGTCGACTGTATGAGTGCAACTTCCATAACAATTAAAGAATGTAAATCCTTCGGTCAATTCCTTGCTGTACACTACCAATGGATTTTCGAAACCCATCTTTTTCATCAGTTGTTTTGCGGCCTCTATGGCTTCGTCGCCATTAGGTACGGGCAATGTAAAACTTACTTGGGTTTTACCATCATTCATTGTATCGCCATAGGGCTTTATTTGTTTAAGGTCTAAGGTCTTGTCAAAATCCTTTGCCTCCATCGAATATAATCCTTCGCTCATAATATTTATATCGTTATTATTTTTATTACATTATTATATATTTTTGCCCGAATATTTTGACAAAAAAGTTCTTTTATTCATAAAAATGCTACTATCAAAGCTATTTCCGTTCAATTTTATATTTTAGCAAGCTGTAACAAAATTGTTATAACACATTACTAAATAGAACTTTAACATCAAAAGTATTACAATCTTAGCACCTACAAAGGTAATATATTTCTTTCAATAATGCAAGTTTGGGACAAGATTAGTATTATCTTTTGAATCTTTGTTGTTAGTAATCTTTTCCTATTCTTTGTGATTGAGCTATTGATGGCTTTCCAAAAATGCAGGGTCCGGTGCCTGGCGGGCTTGCTGTGGTTTTCCGTTTGGACGGCTTTTGACTTCGAATATTCGACTGATTTCTTGCTGTGGTTTTATATATTTGTATTTCAATTAATTCATGTTTTGTTCGAGAGCAATATTTTTTTTGTTCGATGGTGATGGTCGAAAAACTTCGATGGTGATAGTCGAAAGACTTCGGCAGTGATAGTCGACAAACTTCGGTGGCGATAGTTTCCTAACGCCGTTAGGGCACTTCCCTAACGGCGTTAGGGCGGTCTCCTAACGGCGTTAGGACGCTTCCCTAACGCCGTTAGCGGACTATCGCTCTCGAACTTTATCGACTATCGCTTTCGAACTTTGTCGACTATCGCTTTCGAAGTCTTTCACTATCTCGGCAGTAATCTTTCGGTTCTCTTCTCGAACAAATTTCGTTCGAAGATAGAAATCTCTTCGGCTTTCTGCCGAAGGAATTTTGTTTTACATAAAAAATCTTTCCGTTTTTCTGCCAAAGGAATTTCGTTTTACACGGAAAGTGTTTTCATTTTGATTTCGAAGCGATTAGTTTTTACACTCGAAAAGGTTCGGTTTTTATCTCGCTGTCTTTCAATATTTCAATGGAACAATGTCCGTCACTCTTCCGAAATCTTTCTTTCGGACTGAAAAGGTAAACTAATATTTTGATATGACAAAATTTATTTTCTTAAAAGAGATAATACGTTGGTTTACAACTCTAATTTTGTTTCCTTTTCGAAGGGATTGGTTTCCTTGGGTGGGATATATTTGTTTAGTTATCATAGTTTTAGCGAAAGCGTTTGGGCGGCGATCCGAAATGAGGTAGAGCGTTTGGGCAAGGGATGCAAAAAACGGCTGTACAAGTTTAGATATATTGTACAGCCGTTAATGGTTTGATTTTAATTTTGTTATCTCAAGCGGTCTGCGGCGCGCACTTTAAGTTCGTCTTTTTTTATAGCTTGTTGTGCCAAAAAGAGCAATACCACCACTACCACCGGTGCAAATGTACCTACTCCGTAATGCACAGTCACAGTCCAAATAGGCCACGATGCCTGCATATCGGCTACACAACCATCAATGGTTGATAGAAAAACTATAGCAATATATGCCAATGTGAGTACAAGCATAAACGCCACTATTCGCATTTGCAACATTCTGTTTTTAAACAAGAATATAGATACCAATACCCCCAATGCCACCGCTATGGCCATAATAAGTAATAGCACCGAACTTTGTCCAACAAATGTAGGTATAATACCGGTTTCGTCGTATGTTGTTGCTTGCTCTACCAAATCTAAACTTGCCGTAGCTTCGATGGTATTGTTTTGCGGATTTATTAAATCAAATGTTGCTGTTGGGAACATAAACAATAAGGCAATTCCCACCAATGCCAACACCAAATAAATAGATTGAATTCTTTGTATCATTTTCGTTTATTTTTTGTTGTTATTTAATAGTTCATTTATTGTTTCCTTCATCTGTTCAAACTCGTCTTTATCAAACAATCTGGTAAGAAACACTATTTTTCCTTCGGGATCGATGATGATGTTTCGAGTTACACCGGCACCTTTTTCTGTATAGAGCGAGAATATTGCACCATCCTCATCAAGGGTCAAAGGATAGGTTACCTGCATGTCGGCGATAAATTTCTCTATTTTTTCCTTAGGTTCTTTCAAATCTACTGCTACCAAGGCAAAGTCTGGATTATTCTTATGTACCTGCCATATTTCGCTTTCGATATGAGGCATTTCCTTTCGGCATACTTTGCACCATCCGGCTGTAAATTGGAGCATAACTACTTTTCCTCTGAGGTCTGAGAGCTGTTGAGTTGTTCCATCAAGGTATTTTATTGTAAAGTTAGGTGCTTCGTCGCCCACGCTTACGGAGTAGCCTCTGTTTTCGGGCTCTTTTGATTGTGCATTGAGCGATGTTTGGCATATAAACGCCATGAGGGTTATCAAAATTATCTTTTTCATTTTATATTATTTATCGTTAGTTATTTATAATCTACTCTTGTATTAGTTCATCGGTATTAGAGTGGTGCCATTTGCCAAGTACTTCACTATCTTTGAGGAGTATAAATCCCGGATTTGAGCGAAGCATTGTTTCTATTGCTTTTTCATCGGCATAATAGTATTCGGCATTATCCAACTGATTTTCGGTCAAGAAAGCTTCCACTTCTTCTACTGTTGATGACATTGATATCAAATATACCATATATATACCCTTTTCTTGGGCATATTTGTTTACTTTTTGCAGTCGGGCTATACCCTTTGGTGTTACATCGTTTAGGTGATGTATGGTTGCTATGAGCAGGCTGTCGGCCGAACCGATAATGTCTTTTGCATAGTCTATATCATCGGTTCCCATCATCGAAAAGCCGTCGGCATATATTTCGTTGGGGTCGATGATTTTGCTATCAACAAACTCCCATTGGGCTGCCCATGCTGTATCTTTATAATAGTCCATAAGGTTTTCGGAAAGGAACTCTTGTGTTTCGCCTGTTGATTTGTTTTTATACACAAGGTATGTCTTTACTTCGCCACGCTGTTCGGGCATCATTCTATTGCCTACTTTCCACGAACGGAAGTCTAATATAGGTTCGTTGGAAATATTGTACAATTGAAATACAACTGCTATTGCTATTGCAAACAATGTTACAAGTATATCACGTTCAAATGTTTTCTTCCTATTTGGCATATTGCGGAATAGGAATATATAGATGGTAAACACCATCAGTACAACATTTTTCCAAAAGGTTTCCCAGTTTGTAAGTTTCAGCATGTCGCCAAAACAACCGCAATCGGTTACCTTGTTGGTAATGGCATCGATAAGGGTGGTAACGGTAAAGAATGTCATCATCAAAAGCAATAGCCATGCCGACATCTTTTTGTAGCAATTGGTTATAAGTAGCACTCCTATTAGGAATTCCAAGGTAATCATACTTACGCTTAGGAATGTGGCTAATGGCAAAGCCCATTCAAACGAAAAACTACCTATGCTCCAAGCCGTCATATACTCCTGTATCTTGTAGGATGTTCCAAGTGGGTCTACACCTTTTGAAAAACTCGAGAACAAAAATACAGCTCCAACAAACCAACGGCTTATATGCCACAACAATATTTTTTTCTTATCTTTTTCCATATCTTATTCTTTTATTATGATTTATTTATTCGCCAAGTTGTATGAGTGAGAATATCGAATAGTTGATAATATCGGTATAGCTGCCTTCCACTCCTTCGGACATCAAGGTCTTGCCGTTATTATCCTCTATCTGTTTTATTCTTTTTATCTTCATCAGTATTATATCTACCATAGAGCTTACCCGCATCTGCCGCCATGCTTCACCATAGTCGTGATTCTTTCGTATCATCAAATCTTTGGTAGCATTGATATGCTTGTTATATAGCTCCATAGTGGTATCGAAAGGTAGGTCCTGCTCGCCGTCTAGTCCAAGTTCTATCTGTATAAGTGCTATCACCGAATAATTGACCATGGCAATAAATTCGGGCACTATACCCTCTTCTATTTCATTCACCCCCGACATCTGGATGCTACGAATACGATTGGCTTTGATAAAAATTTGGTCGGTAAGCGATGGCAAACGCAATATACGCCACGAAGTACCATAATCTTTGGCTTTCATGGCAAAAACTTTACGACATTTTTCTATTTCATTTTCAAACTGTTCGGAAGTTTTATTCATTTTTTTCGGTTTTATTGTAACTTTATTTGTAATTTCGCATTTTATTTCGGCTGTACTTTTTGTATGTATCCAAGTATTATTCTACAATAAATAATATCAAGATAACAAACAGACAATCCGATAAATATGTTTTAAATACACTATATATATATGCATCAAAAACATGAACAAAGATACTAAATTTTCTTCAGATAAAACAATGTGCTTTGGCAAAAAATTATTATCTCTGTCAAAACCAATGGTTATGGGTATATTAAATTGCACTATGGATTCGTTCTACGATGGAGGGCAATACACTTCCGAAAAAGCAATCGTACAACGGGCGTTGGAAATAATAGAGCAAGGGGGCGATATTATTGACATAGGAGCCGTATCGTCGAAACCTGGTGCCGAACTTATCCCTACCGATATAGAGATACAACGGCTTGTGCCAATAATTAGGTTGTTGCGACACGAATTTCCAAACGCCATACTATCGGTAGATACTTGCTGGGCAAAAGTGGCTAAGGCTGTAGCCGACGAAGGTGCTGACATTATAAACGATATTTCGGGTGGGCAGTTTGATACCGAAATGTTTAACACTGTGGCACAACTACAACTACCCTATATCCTTATGCATACTAAAGGGCTACCATCGGTAATGCAAAACCAAACACAATATACCGATATAATGCAGGAAATGATTATGTACTTCTCCGAAAAATTGGACAAATTATACTACCTTGGAGTGAAGGATGTAATAATAGACCCGGGATTTGGTTTTGCCAAAACTTTGGAACAGAACTACACTATTATGAAACATCTTAAAGATTTTTCTGTTTTCAAAGAACCTTTGCTTGTAGGCATATCACGCAAATCAATGATATATAAGTTATTAAATTCTGATGCCAACAAGGCTTTGAATGGTACAACTGTGTTAAATACATACGCTTTGATGAATGGTGCAAAATTTATTCGCGTTCATGACGTTAAGGAAGCTGTAGAAACAATAAAAATAATAGAACAACTAAAGAAATAAACATAGATTATGAATTTACTTGCTGTAATACAAGGATTTCCGGAAATACACCTAATTGATATAATAGATATCCTTTTGGTGGCATACCTTTTCTACGAAATATATAAATTGGTAAAAGGTACCAACGTTATGGGTATCTTTATAGGTATAATAGTTATATACGCCATTTGGAAAATTGTAAGCATATTGCAAATGAAACTACTGTCAGACCTTTTGGGTCAGTTTATAAGCATGGGAATGCTAGCTTTGGTGGTTGTGTTCCAACCCGAAATACGCCGATTCCTGCTACAATTGGGCACCAAATCATTTATTGGAATAAAAAAAAGATTTTTATTCTGGAAGATAAACGTAACAAAAAGAAAGAAAGCCAATTTTGACCCTTACATACAAGCCTGCAGCAATATGTCGAAGTCACTAACCGGAGCATTGATAGTATTTATGCAGGAAAACGAGCTTAACGACATTATCGCCAGTGGCGAACGCATTGATGCCGAAGTATCGTCGGCCCTATTGGAAACTATCTTTTTCAAAAATACCCCATTGCATGATGGTGCTGTAATAGTGAAAGGCAATAAAATATTGGCAGCTAGGTGTATACTCCCTGTATCGTCCAACTCGGCCATCAACCCCAACCTTGGCCTACGCCATCGCTCGGCCATTGGTGTAACCGAAATGTCGGATGCAATATCGGTAATAGTATCTGAACAAACAGGTGCTATATCGTACGTAAAAGAAGGCACTATCACCCACGGCGTAACACCCGAACAATTGAAAAAATACTTAGAAGAAAACATCTTATAAACCAAAGTAATAATAAATAACAAAAAGGATATTGTTTTCCATCGTGAGGGAGATAAATTTTCATCGTGATGGAAACAAATCTACATCGTGATGTAGATAAAAATCCCTCGTGATGCAGTTTTCACTACATCGCGAGGGATTTTTATCTACGTATTATGCCCAATTTTGATGCTATACCACCACTTTATTTACACCCTACCACAAAGGGAACGACAATAGGGTATGACGGCAATAATACCCTACTGTAAATTTTTTATATACATATCGAGATTTAACGTGTAAGTTATCGAAAAAAAATTGTATATTTGCACGCTGTAACAAAGCCGTTATAGATAACGTTATTTATTGATAAATAAAGCCATATAGAATGGGAAGCAGATTTTGGAAGTTTATATTAAAAGTATTTGGATGGAAATTTGAAGGAGGTTTCCGCCCCGAAATGAATCGTTGTGTGATGATAGAAGCACCACATACAAGCGGTTGGGATTTTATTTTGGGACGTATAGGCATATGGATTTTAGGACTAAACGGCAAGTTTCTTATCAAAAAAGAATTTTTTAAATTTCCATTAGGCTACCCATTGAAAAAGCTAGGTGGGCTACCCGTTGATAGAGGCAACCGCAAAAACGGCATTGTAAACCAAGTGGCAAAACACTTCGCTACCAATGAAAAATTTACCATAGTGATAACCCCCGAAGGTACACGACGATATACCGAGCATTGGAAACGTGGATTTTACGAGATAGCAACAGTAGCCCAAGTACCTATAGTGCTATCATTTATAGACTATGGCCGAAAGACCTGCGGAGTGATGGAAACATTCTACCCCACCGGCAATTACACCGAAGATATATTAGCAATTCAAGAAAAATATAAAAACGTGGTGGCTCGCCACCCGAAACAATTTAATATGAGTAAAATGTATTGGGACAAAAAATAATTAATCCCAATATCATAACAATAAAAAACTAAACGATAATGTATAGAACATGTACTTGTGGTGAGTTAAATATAGCTCATGTAGGAAAAGAAGTAACCCTTTGCGGTTGGCTACAACGCTCTAGAGATTTGGGCGGTATGACATTTATTGACTTACGCGACCGTTATGGTATCACGCAGCTGGCTTTCAACATGGAAACCAATGCCGAGCTATGCGAAAAAGCTCGCAAACTTGGCCGTGAATATGTATTGCAAGTAAGTGGCATTGTGGCCGAACGTAGCAGCAAAAACACCAAAATCCCAACCGGCGAAATAGAAATAGTGGTAAACAACCTTATTGTTTTGAACAGTGCCAAGGTTCCTCCTTTTACTATAGAGGACAACTCCGATGGTGGCGACGACTTGCGTATGCGTTACAGATATTTGGATTTGCGTAGAAACCCTGTACGCAAAAACCTCGAGTTGCGACACAACATGGCAATACTTATACGCAACTACCTAAACAACCTAAACTTTATAGAAGTAGAAACTCCATTCCTTATAAAATCAACACCCGAAGGGGCTCGCGACTTTGTTGTTCCATCACGCATGAACCCGGGTGAATTTTATGCCCTACCCCAGTCGCCTCAGCAATACAAACAGCTACTTATGGTATCGGGTATGGACCGATATTTCCAAATAGTACGCTGCTTTAGAGACGAAGACTTGCGCGCCGACCGCCAACCCGAATTTACACAAATAGACTGCGAAATGAGTTTCGTAGAACAAGAAGATGTGCTCAACACATTTGAAAGTTTGATGAAATTCTTGTTTAAAGAACTTAAAGGCATAGAGTTTGACAGCTTCCCACGCATGTCGTATGCCGATGCTATGAAATACTATGGTAGCGACAAACCCGACACACGCTTCGAAATGAAGTTTGTAGAACTTAACGATGTGGCAAAAGGAAAAGGTTTCGGACTGTTTGACAATGCCGAACTTGTGGTAGGTATAAATGCCGAAGGCTGTGCCGAATACACGCGCAAACAAATTGACGAACTTACCGAATTTGTAAAACGTCCACAAGTGGGAGCCGGTGGAATGGTATATATCAAATACAATGCCGATGGCAGCTTCAAATCATCGGTAGATAAATTCTACAATCAAGACGATCTTAAAGCTATTGCAGACACCTTTGGTGCAAAACCCGGCGATATGATGCTTGTGCTTTGCGGCAACGATGAAAAAACTCGCAAAGCATTGTGCGAACTACGTTTGGAAATGGGTAGCCGATTGGGACTTAGAGACAACAGCAAGTTCTCGCCACTATGGGTTGTGGACTTTCCACTGCTGGAATGGGACGAAGAAACAGCACGTTTCTATGCCAAACATCACCCATTTACAAGCCCCAAACCCGAAGACCAAAACCTTTTGGACTCACCTAACGAATGGGGCAAAATACGTGCCAACGCATACGATATGGTTATCAACGGTGTAGAAGTAGGCGGTGGAAGTATACGTATCCACGACCGCGATTTGCAAAACAAAATGTTCCATACCCTTGGATTTAGCGACGAAGAAGCTCAAAACCAATTTGGTTTCTTAATGAATGCTTTCGAATACGGAGCACCTCCTCATGGCGGTTTGGCTTTCGGCTTCGACCGTATGTGTGCAGTGTTCAGTGGCGTTGACAGCATCAGAGACTTTATTGCATTTCCAAAAAACAACAGCGGTCGCGATGTTATGAGCGGAAGCCCTTCACCAATAGCCCAAGCTCAATTGGACGAACTGAATATAGAACTAAAGGGAATATAACCAACCCTTTTAGATACACATTATAAATAAGGCGAAAGTGTGCTGAACACTTTCGCCTTTAACTTTCTTTACCTATTTCAGTTATTCCTATTATTTAGAGGATGCTACTCGCCTATATTTTCCTGCCAAAGCTGTAATATTATATATCTCCAAATACTCTACACCTTCCTCAACATATATATCTATTTCGGCAGCAATTTCTTCCGAAGTATCTATATCTTTATAGTGCAACACACGCCCATCAACATAATAAGGCATCTCTATCTCCAACATATCATCAAATAATGTAGCCAACGAATTGAATATATTATTTTTGTCATCCAAATCTATTGCTTCAAAAGTATCTTCAAAAACACCTACTCTCCATTTCATTATGCCATATTTCGTAAATTCCAAATCAAAATCGGCCTCTTCCACCGGGACCCATTTCCCAATTATACTTTGCTCATAATCTACAAAATATTTACTTGTAGCATCGTTGCCCGACGCTTTAGCTACCACTAGCCACAATAGCGAAGTGACTACCACTGTTATCAAAATAATCAATATGGTTTTCTTCATAATATATATATTTCAGCTTTTTATATCAATACTCTCAATCCTTCTAAACTACATCTGCCTAAAAGTGTGACCACAATTATTACAAATATATTTTTCTTTATCAGGCTTAAAATAAGCATACAACATAAATATGGGTGCAAACAAAAAGATAAACCCCGAAAAATTGTCAACCATAATAGACCAAATACATACAGGAATCATTATGATACTTCCTATCAATAGCCAAATACTTCCGCGCTTCTTTGTCTCAACTTTTCTTGTAATATCCTCGCTTCCACATTTCGGACACCATGTCAGCGCTGTATCTTTCTCCTCCAGCAATGGCTTCAGAAGTTCAATTGCCCTTGCATAATCAGATTCATACACAAACACCTGCACCATCGGCAACTTACCACCATTTGCCATAAATGATGCTACATTTTCTTGATCCACAATTCGGCACGAAATATTTTCAGCCTCAAGCGTTGCTTGCAGCAGATTTGCCGTGGCATAATCACATTCTATAATCAGTTTTTCACCCATATAAATTTGTGTTTAAAATCCGGTTGCAAAGTTACATACTTTATTTAATGTGACAAAACTTTTCCATGTTTTTCTTTCATTAATAAATAAAAAAAGAAGGAAACACAATAGCCGGTGCAAAAAGTTTTGTTTATTAAAGAAAAAAGCGTAACTTTGCAGATTGTAATTGAAGTGATACTTTTACATGTAATAGATTAAATAATAAATAAATAAACAAAAATGAAGACTACTCCTTATACCGATTTACACATTGAATTGGGAGCAAAGATGGCAGAATTTGCCGGTTATAACATGCCAATTCAATACGAAGGGTTGACAATTGAACATAATAATGTACGTAACAACGTTGGTGTTTTCGACGTAAGCCACATGGGCGAATTTCGTGCAAAAGGACCTAAAGCAAAAGAATTTATGCAATACGTTACAGTTAACGACGTAGCTGCATTGGAAGACGGACAAGTACAATACACCTGTTTGCCAAATGGTAAAGGTGGTATAGTTGACGATATGTTGGTATATCGCGTTGCCGACGACCATTATTTTATGGTTCCCAATGCTGCTAATATCGACAAAGACTGGAAATGGATGAGCAAAATAGCCGAAGAAATGGGATTAAAAGTAGGCGAAGAATTTGTAAACGAAAGTGAACAATGGGCTCAATTGGCAGTTCAAGGTCCTAACGCTTTGAAAGCTATGCAAAAGCTTACCGAAGCTAACGTTGTGGATATGAAATATTACACATTCCAAATCATTACTTTTGCAGGAATCGAAAACATCATCTTCTCTACTACCGGTTACACCGGAGCAGGCGGATGCGAAATATATATGCCCGCAAAATACGCCAAAAATGTATGGGATGCTGTATTCGAAGCAGGTAAAGAATTCGGTATCAAACCTGCAGGTTTGGGTTGTCGCGACACCTTGCGTCTTGAAATGGGATTCTGCCTATACGGTCATGAAATAGATGATACTATATCTCCTATCGAAGCAGGTTTGGGTTGGATAACCAAATTTGTTGATGGCAACAACTTTATCAACCGCGATATATTCGAAGCTCAAAAAGCTAACGGCGTTGAAAAGAAAATAGTAGGTTTCGAAATGGAAGACCGTGGTATTCCTCGTAGTGGCTACGAAGTATGTGATGCCGAAGGTAACGTAATTGGCGAAGTTCGCTCAGGTAGCCCTTCACCTTCTACCGGCAAAAACATAGGTACTGCTTTGGTAAAAGCAGCTTTCGGAAAGAAAGATACCGAAATATTCATCAAAATACGTGAAAAACTTTTGAAAGCTAAAGTTGTACGTATGCCTTTCTACAAAGCACAATAATTTATGTAATAAACACATAAAACCTCGAAAAGAACAAGATGATATATCATTCTTGTTCTTTTCTTTTCAATATACAACACAAACCTATAAACCACACAATACAAATGATTTCAAAAACAAAACTTAAAGAACTATCGGCATATAAAACAGCCAAAATGTGCGACCAAGAACAAGTATTCGTAGTAGAAGGCACAAAAATGGTGCAGGAAGCACTAAGCTCCGACTTCGAAGTAGAAACTATTTGTGCATTGGAAGAGTGGTTTATAGAAAACAGAACATTGGTAAGAAAAAAAATCAATCCCGAAAACACCTTTGAAGTTACCAATGCCGAACTTGAACGCTTAAGCGGAATGAAAACGCCAAACCAAGTATGGATGCTGGTGAAAAGAAAAACATTCACAGTAACCATAGCGGACAACCAGATGACGCTGGTGCTGGACAAGATACAAGACCCCGGCAATATGGGCACCATTATACGCACCTGCGACTGGTTTGGAATACGCAACATTGTATGCAGCCCCGACACCGTAAACTGCTACAACCCCAAGGTAGTACAATCGACTATGGGCGGAATATTCCGCACCAATATCGAATATGCCGACCTGGCTCCGCTATTGGACGAATGCCACAATGAAAACATTCCAATATACGGAGGCATACTAGGCGGAGAAAACATATACCGCTCAGAGCTATCAAAACACAAAGGCATACTTGTAATAGGCAACGAAAGCAAAGGCATATCGCCAGAAATAGCCTCCAAAGTAACCAACCGGCTGATGATTCCCAACGTGGGGCACACCTGCGAAAGCCTCAACGCCTCGGTAGCCACTGCCATACTGCTGTCGGAATTCTGCCGCAGCGAGGAATAAGCACCATATCATAACCCACAAACATCTCCCCTACCGGTTTGCAACAACACCACAAAGGTAGCCATTTGCCAACCCCATACTTAGCACCCGTAACCCTGCGGTTTAGCACCCAAAAGTGCCATACTTTCGACCCAAAACTCCCATGGTTTTGACCCGTAAGTATGGCACTTTCGATGCCTAAACCGCAGGGTTATAAAATGCGAGTGCGTGAGTTGAAAAATGCCAATTTATACAGTTAGATACCCCCATATAGCATAATATTTCCTCTACTTTCCCAACAATTTCATTTAAATACAAATATCTATAAATAAAGATTATATATACTATTACGAGAAATAATAGTGTTAAATATTTGGCAGACATGAAAAATGTTTGTATATTTGCACCGTCGTTAGCTCCGAAGCCCTAACGGGTAAAAGGGTGGGCGACACAAACATATATAGAAAGAGACGTTGAACAAACGTTTTATCCGTGGCACACCGAATCTCGCAAATTCCAATGCCACTACTCACAGGGTAAAGCAAAGTCAATGTCCCATGGGTTTGTTATACACATATAGTTCAGTTCCTTGAGCTATAGTATATCAATATAACGTGGGCTTCGGCATTGCTTATCCTTGAGTAGTAGGCAATGCGAGAGCCTCGGTGTGCGGGATGAGCGATAGTTGGATTCCCGCGTTTTCTTTTTGTATATATCAAGTAATAATAACAATTTTATAAGTGCCTATTTGGGAATTCGATGGGTTGTGAATAAATAAAAGAAAGAAATAATGGATACCTGAATAAAGATGTTGTTAGTATCCAATATTGATTTTGATAATTGTAAATTCAAATAGGTGTTATCTATGTTTATAGATATAGTTCCCACACCTTATTTTTAATCAGCTTTCACCTGGGAATTTGGAAGCACAAATATTACGGATATTAATTATGAATAATTTTTTTGGATTTGATACAGCAAATAGTTTCTATGATAAGCGCAGGCATATAAATTTGGTTTATTATTCTATGATGCATTTGAGGTTGCTGAGTGGCGACAATTCTTTTATATATGATGTTAAACGAATAATTTCATCTAATAATAGTTCCCTTGAGAAAGCAAAAATGATGCGTATGGAAATCTTAACTGATTATGAGAACTCATTTTTAGACTACTTGCAGAAAAGATATAATTTGTCAGATAATGATTATGTCACAATATTGTCGGGTGAAAGTTTGACTAATGCGATAGTAAAATCCCCCGCTGGTTATACATCAATTGAAAATTGGGAATTAATAATTCAGATAATGTATTCAACAATGTTATGTGGACCTTCGTTTCAGCATCTTGTTCAACGCTTTATAAGCGAATTTCTCATACCGCTTAGTGCTGGGATGAGAGGTGTGACATTGCAACGTTCAACATTCCGTCTAATTAGTGAAAACTTAAATATTTGTTTGGAAAAAGGAAAAAGACAATGGTCAGACTTACCTTACATAGAAAAGTATATAATTGATAAAATTGCATAACCTCAAAAGAGCTTTGATTATGGTGGATTTAGTTTTAAAATCTACATATTCTCGGTGATGTTAGAATGATTCTTGTAATATGGGGTAATATTATATATATGATTTTTGGAATTAGATAGGGTAAGGCAAAAGAATGAAATAATGGATACCTGAATAAAGATGTTGTTAGTATCCAATATTGATTTTAATAATTGTAAATTCAAATAGGTGTTATCTATGTTTATAGATATAGTTCCCACACCTTATTTTTAATCAGCTTTCATCTGGGAATTTGGAAGCACAAATATTTAAATATTATGGTATTTACAAATCAAGAACTCGCTGCAATTCTAAGATTAGCACATGCAATTGCAATTGCAGATGGAAAGGTAACCAAAGAAGAAACACAGATGATTGTTTTAGAAATATCTAGATTTGGAGTAGATCAAGATAAGGCTCGATTAATATCAGAAATTGGTGATAAAATGTCTTATGGAGACTGTTGTCAAGTTGTATCTAACATGACAGCAGAAGAAAAGAAATATGTAACTGCTTATTTAGGAACATTAATTTGTGCAGATGGTAATATAGATGATTCTGAAATGAAATTATGGTCGTTAATATCTGCTATGTGTGATCTACCTACAATGAATATTGTAGAAGCTATCCAGATTATGGCTAATTTGTAATGTAATTTTATGTTTGGATTCAGATTCGTCGGAGGCTTAAATCAAGATAGTTTGTTACGTATTCAAAATATTGAGACGGGTTTTAGAAATTACTCTCCGTTCTCATCCTATCAGATTAGGTCTTATTTATATGATGCTAGTGCAGGATGCCGTGCTATAGAAATCACTAATAATGGTCGATTGGTTAATTTATATCTATTTTATCCAGATGCAAATGGAAGTGGAAAAATTGGTTCTATTGCGTTGTACGGGATTCATCTACAAGGCCATTATAATACTATGTGCTCATCAATGAAGATTTTTGGAATGACAATAACCGATATTTCATTTGATTCGGGAATAGAGACATTCTTAGATATTTATATTGATTATTAAAGCGATTTTGAGAATTAACTGATTGATATATTTAGAACATTAATATTTTATACTATGTCATTAATAACACATATATTTCATAGTCACAAAAGATTTGAACGAGGTCAGCTCGTTTCTTTCGATAAGGTGCCAAGACGTGCAAATTTTGAATATGATTATTCTGGAAATAACGTTGTTATATCTATAATTCCTACTCTTTCTCCAAAACGTGCTCATCTTGTGAAACAAGTAGGTTTTACCTTGTATTATCAAGGGGAAGAACCTTATTTTCGTTTTGAATTAGAATGTTGGCCTGATAATGGAACAATAAAAAGATTTTCTGTATTTAGAGATGATATGGGTGTGGAAATACAATATATTAGCGATCATCAAGATAGATTATAAGTCACCTTAAATTATTCAAGATATGATAACAAAAGAACGATTAGAACAGATTGGAAAATCTATTATGACAAATGCTGTTACGGCTACAGGATTTTCTCCTCAATTTAATAAAATGAGAAATATTAAATCGAATATTCAGATTCAGATAACAGATCAAATGTCTTTTGATGAGTTGCAAGATGTTGCAATTTCTAAAAAGAACAATAATGTAATTGAAAAACTTGTTACCATAGGGAAAAAGATTTACAGCCAAAACCCAACAGATGAAAATGCTTATATGATTGCTGTATCTATTGGAACAATTATAAAAGAATATGGTTGGGACAATGATTATATTGCGGGAGAAAAGCTTTATGTATTGGTTAATAAAATTTCTCAAGAGAACATTGAATCAGATGAATATGATAATCCTGAATTTCAATTTAAGCTAGGTGTAAAATATGCGAATGGTGAAGATGTTGTGCAAGATTATAGAAAAGCTGCATTTTGGTGGGAGAAAGCAGCACAACAAGGATATGCGACTGCACAATATAATCTTGCACAATGTTATGAAAAAGAACTTGGAGTGAATATAGATTATACACTTGCTTTGTATTGGTATAAAAAGGCTGCAGAACAAGGTGATGATGATGCATTAACAAATATAGCACTTTATCATTACTTAGGAAGGGGAACTTGTCAGAATTATGAAGAAGCTATTCGGTTGTGGATGGAAGCTGCAAATTTAGGGAATAATAAGGCTGCGTATAATTTAGGAATTTGTTATCGAGATGGAGTAGGGGTCTTGAAAGATTTAGTTGAAGCAGAGGTGTGGTTGGTTAAAGCAAAAGATTTAGGACATCCTAATGCTTCCAAAGCATTGGAGCAAGTACAGAGAACACTTAAAAGACAATGGGGGTATATATTGTAGATGACTTCTAAGAATTGTGTAATTGTAAAATTTTAGGAGTTGTTTTTATTAGTATTCAATAAAATAAATTTAGAATATACAGATATGATATCACAGATTTTAAAAGAATATTCTCAAATTCGTATTTCTTATGAGGCGGTAGGTAAAGACCCCTCTATGGAGATTACAAAGATATTAAATAAATTAGCTACTGAATTAGCAAGGAATGAATGGAATTGTCCACCTACAGAAGTTCCAACGGATGCAATAGCAATGAGTGCATTTTTTGAAATGTATGTACAGAAGATTGGTAAAGATGCTCCTATAATGTTATGCTATTATTATAGTAGTAGGGTTGCCAACGATAAATCATTTCCTGCTGATGTTAGGACATTAGGAAATATGTTTCGAGCGTTCATCGTCTTTAAGGCTATGGATAAACTTAATATGACTTTCAATCTGGCATGCAATGCACCCTTTGCTGAATATAGAGGTAGACTCAAAAATCAACAATTCTTTGATTTCGCACTAATAAGTGATGTTTACAAAGCATGGGATAGGGATGACAATGATTCTTTGTTGAAAAACTTAAAAAACCAAGTTCCTATAGTCGTTTCAAACTATCCTATGTTTAATAAACAACAAATTATAGAAGAAGGAGAACTTGCACATGAAGCTGTTTTGAATGTTGTACGTACATTTATAAAATTGTAATGAGATACTACTATCCAGATGCTCCAGATGCTTTAACTGCGAAGAAGCAATTTCTGAAGGAGCATCACTACTATGCCAAACATTGTTTCCGAAATATTAGGGGAACAGGTTATGTTATATTCGATTCCAAAGAAGAGGTGAATCTTTGGTGGAAGGAGCATACCGGAGGATATTTTTATGATGCAGAATATGAGCCGGGAACAATATTTACAGAAAGTGATGCTCTGAGAGAAATAAAAAAATGGTATGGGGATTCTATAAATGAAGCTTTGTCATTGAGAGATTATTCCTTGCCTATATTAGCAATTGGATTACCTTCAGCTACATCATTTGGGAATAGACTCTTTCTAAAGTTTACTAAATCTTTTGAAGAAGAAGATATTGCATGGCGTTTTTATGCGCATTATATTCCTCGATTTTTTAATGTTCTCAATGTTGATAACGTAGAAATAAAAGATAAGTTGATACAGTTGCTATATGGGTATTTTTATGAAGATAGATTCAAAAAACGGATTGAAGGTAGTAAATCATTCACAAATAAATAAAACAAATTATGGAATTTAATTATTCTTTTACGATAAATACTAGAATGTCAGTTCATGGGACTGTGAAATTGCCTTTAAAAAATAATATGGTTCAATTTGGGCAATTCAGACCTGATGAAATACTTGATAAACATATTGATTATCCTTTGTATGGAGGATTGAACCATCATGAGACTGCAGAGGAATTTAGAAGTGATTGTGATTTTATTATTACTCAAGTAAATGCTGTGATTTCTAGTTTGGATTTATATACAAGTTTCAATAGGGCTTTAAAGATTATAGTTGAAAATCATATAAAAAGATTTGGAAGGATCTTTGTTAATGATTTGATGGCATATATAGATGTATATAGTGAACTTCTCTTGGCATTAGGATTCAATAGAAAAATTCTTGCAGATATATATCCCACTATTTTATATATTTTGATTCAAATGTATAAGAATTATGTTTTAGAAGCATTTAATACATTTGATGGTAAAAATATATCGTTTGTGGATTCTCTAAGATATGATAATCTTAGAGAGTATGTTACTGTAACATATGTTTTACATGAATCATGGGGTAATCCATTTCCAGATAATGAATTATGATAGAATGAAGTTGACGAATTAGGATAGAAATTCATTTTACAATGAAAATATGTTTTTGTGTTTAAAATGAGATAATGGGAAAACGTTTTTTATGGCTTGATAATTTTCGATTTAGGTAATGAGTCAATATGATTGAGAAAATGGGATAGGTATCTTAATTGTTTATTTGTAATATATCAATTTTTTTTATCCCATATATCTTATTGTGCTAACATATATATGTTGTGTGGGTGAGGTATATGGGATAATTAAAAAAAAGTCAGCACAAAGAATGCGAAAGCAATGATATAAATTGGCTTTGCGTATATGCGATAAATTGCTTATTTTTGCAAAACTAATTTTGAGCAAAATAGTAAAGGTGGGTTCTCTATTTTGCTTGAAAGTGATAAGAAAGTAAATTTTCATAACCTGCCATTTAATAATAAAAAGATAAGATATGTTGCCTGCTAAATGCGAATTGTTGAAATGCCCATATTGTGGCAAAGAAAAAGAAGTGTTGTCTATAGCTTCGGGTAATACTTTTAATAGTAAATATTGGTCAGATACAAAAGAGTTCCATCCTATGTTGCCTACTGTATCGCCCATACAGAAATGCCCTTCGTGTGGTAAATACTATTTTAAGGCTAATGTTAAATCCAGAATGGGTGTTGATTATAGTTTCGATAAGGGTGAATTGACCTACGGGGAACTTAAGGAAGCAGCACTACAGTTTGAGGGTGAAGAGCGTATTAGCAAAGATAACAGACAAACACTACTCTTTTACCTTCGCCACATTTGGCAACAGAATAGAAAAATTAGCAAAGATAATAGAAAAACACTACTCTTTGAGTTAATGTGGGCATATAACGACAAATATAATAGGGAAGGTATGGATATAGTAGAGCCATCAGATAAAGAACGTAGTTATATTGAAGCTGTAATTAAGGAACTTATGGAAGGGTATGAATTGAGAGATCTGTTTATTGCTGAGCTGTATAGGGAAAGGGGAATGTTTGAAGAAGCCCTCGAGATACTAGAAACATGCAGCTATACCGAAGATTATTTGATTGAGATAATTGAAAAGATGAAGGTGTATGCGAAAAATAAAAGTAGGATAGCATTTCTACGTTAGTTTTTATGTTACTGTAAGAAAAGGTTGTCGCTTTTCTTTGTTCAAGTAGATAATATCTGAGAATTATAGATATATATATCAAACACTTTTATCCCATATATCTTATTGTGCTAACATATATATGTTATGAGGTTGAGATATATGGGATAATTTTAATAATAGTATACTATGGTATTGATGATAACGTTATAAACGCAAATATAAAATAATAGATGATATGAGAAAAAACACATTAAAAAACAATTTGGCAGAGTATGAACTTACTGAAGAATTATCTAATCCTATTAAGGTGATAGGCATAGGTGGCTGTGGTTCTAACACTGTAAATCATATATATAGAGAAGGAGTTACAGATATGGATCTTATTGTGTGCGATTCAGATGGTAAAAGTTTGGAACAGAGTCCGGTGCCTGCTAAAATACAGTTGGGAGATACAGGGTTAGGAGCAGAAGGTAAACCCGAAGTAGCTAAAAATATGGCTATAGAACGTAGAGAAGAGATAAAGAAGATTATTTCGCCCAATACAAAGATGCTTTTCATTGTTGCCGGCATGGGTGGCGGTACAGGGTCGGGGGCAGCACCTGTGGTGGCAGAAATTGCCAAAAGTATTACCGATGATAATGCTAAAAGTAAGATACATGTTGGTGCAGTAGTAACTACACCTCTTTCATTTGAAGGTCCAAGGAGAAAGAAGGTAGCCGAAGAGGGTATTCAAGAACTAAAAAAGTATGTGGATTCTATTACTGTCATGGATAATAACAGACTTATAAAATATGATAATTTGAGTATGGCAAATGCATTCAAAATAGCTGATGATATGGTTTTTGAGGCAATAAAAAGCATGATAGTAACATTTGAGGGGTAGATTTCTTTTAGTTGGAGTGGACTGAGAAAATATTTTTTTGTGTATTTCGTTTTTATATTCTCGTCTTTATTCAATTGCACGAATTGTTTTATTTATAGAAAAACTGTGATATGAAAAAATGGATTAAAAGAACTGTTATAGCAATGTTGGCAATTGTAGTGATAGGGTTGCTGATACCACAAAATTTGAAGATGCCTGTAGTAGGTGCAGGTTGGGATAGCTATAATCACGAAACTTTTTGGTATCCCGGGTGGGGATCTTCCGGAGTGCATAGGGGGGTAGATATATTTGCCAAGAAAGGTACAAGTGTGCATTCTTCTACTATTGGGATAGTACTTTTTACATCCGATGGTAAAAAAAGCGGTAAGTTTGTTACAATACTTGGACCTAAATGGAGAATACATTATTATGCTCATTTAGACGAAGTGAAGACACGTCCATTGGCTTTTGTTACTCAAAATACAGAGATTGGCACAGTAGGTAATACCGGAAATGCTGCCACTACGCCTGCTCATTTGCATTATTCTATAGTTACTAAAATACCTTATCCTTGGCGAATAGATGATGCTCCGCTTGGACACTTGAAAATGTTTTACTTAAATCCTATTGATTATTTGGAAGAAAATGGGAAATGAGGTTATGGATTTTATAAATAAGAATATGCGATGAAAAGAATTATAATCGTATCAATTATAATTATCTTACTAATAATAGGAAACGGATGTTATTGGCTTTTCTCGGATGTTCAAAGAGGGTGTGTAGAAAAAATAGCAAAAGGGCAACCAACCTCGTTGTATGAGAAAGCTAGTATTTTGACTTTGCATCTTGGTATATGCAGTATAGGTTCACTGTATTGTAAGGATGCTGCGTATGCAAATTTTAAGATGTTGGTTACTGATAAGGATACGGTTTATATGCATTCAGATAATTGGATTACAGCTAAAATTAAAGCACGATTTGAAAATAACCAATTGGGTAAAATGGCTTGGAATGGTGATGTCGATTATGCTTTTAATTCTCCGGAAAAAGATGGTGCAATATTATTGAACGGGTGTATATTGAGCGAAAGAGTGATTGATGGTAAACAATGCTATGTGGCAGAATGTGATTATACATGGAAATGTCCGAGTAAAACAACTTTCAAAATTACAGATGGATTATCTATAGTGTTGTACGAACAACTATTTTATGAACTTGAAAAAGAGGGTTTGTTGAATCCATTTAAACTAGTGTGCTATTGCGAAAGATAAAGTAACTTCAGGAAAAATACGTTTATAGGTTTGTAGGAAAAGATACATTCGATATTTTCCCTACTGACGAAAATGAATGATTTCTTTGATTTTCGTCATAGGGATTTTGTGTATAGTAAGCCTATGCCTGAGTAAAAGTTTAAAATAAAGGAGGTGATGGTTGTAAAGCTTGAGGTAAATTTGAAAACTCGGAAGGGGAGTATGCAAAACATCGGATCTTTTGGGGTAAAACATCCGATGTTTTGGGGTAAAAGATCGGATGTTTTTGACTGTAAGCATAAGGATTTTCAATTTTATCGTAAGGCTTACAGTTTTTACATCAAGGATTTTTTGCATCAATGCGAATGTTTTTAGAAGTAGTTTAGTGTTACTTCTCTAAGTCCGCCAAAAAGTTTTCGTAGCCCTTTACGAAGTATTTAATTTTTGTACGTCCTTTTTCTATTATAGAAAATCCTTCTTCTTCGAGCTTTTTTCCTTGTGCTTCTATGCCTCCGGGGAATTTTTCGTTTAGTTCGCCGTCCTTTTTCAGAACCCTCCAGTAGGGTGTAAGGTTTTCTTGGCGTTGTTCGCTAGCATGTGCTACTATGCTTATGAATATTCCTGCGGTGAGAGGGCAAGTGAAATCGGCGTTGTGTTTTTTTGCCAATGTTGTTCTAAGCTGTTCGGTAGTAGCAAGCTTGCCTTTTTCTATTTTCTTGATAAGTGTATCGTATTCGATGGGAGAAGCCAAAAGCATTTTGCTCCCTCCATATCGTTTTATTACTTCTGGGGCGGTTAGCTCTTTTATTTTGGGCATATCTTTACTGTCATGGAGCATTGCGTTGAAGTCTTTTTCTTTTGTCTTTGCCATAAAGTATCAGTATTTTACGAGTGAAAAATGTTTTGTTTTCAGTGTACAAAGATACTACTTTTTTGTCAACTTCCAAAAAAGTGATTTGTGGATTTTTTCAGGAGAGATTTGTTATATGTGATAATGAATGTTTGCTATATTTGTGTAGATTGTTGTTAATCATTATTATTACTATAGTGTTTAATTACTGTATTTCTACTGACGAAAATGAGCGATTTTGTCAATTTTCGTCAGTAGGGATTTATCGTATAGGCAACTTCTAAAAATTGCTTTGTAGGTAGCTGACGGAAATGGACAGATGGTTTAATAGGATGATAATGAAATAAAAAGTACAACTATATGAGAAAAATGTGCTGTTGTCTAATATAGAACACTTTATTTTATCCCATACATATTGTTCCGGTAATGTGTATAGGATAAGTTTTGGATTAGTATATATCATAATGAATTATCCCATATATGTTACGTGCATAACATATATGGGATAAATTGTTGGGATATATATGATATTCTGATAAACTGAAATAAGACGTTCAACCTTATTTTAAATAGAATTGTATATAGGTTATCTTCTTACCTTCGTTGAGGAACATCTGTTCGTAGAATGTTCTTACGCTCTTAACATCATCTTGGAAGTCGGACGAATATAGGTCGTCGGTATGAAATATCACCTTATAGCCACCATCTTTTATCACCTCGTTGAGGGTGTAGTCATACAGCTCGTACGAATCGGTTTTGAGATGAATAATGGTATTTGGCTTGGCAATCTTTTTGTAGTACGATAAGAAACGCTCGCAGGTAAGACGTTTATTGGGCTTCTTAAGTTGTGGATCGGGGAATGTTACCCATATCTCCGACACCTCATTTTCGGCAAAGAATTGCTCTATCAGCTGTATGCGAGTACGCAAAAAAGCCACATTGGTCATCTTGTCATCGTTGGAAGTTTTACAACCACGCCACAAGCGAGCGCCTTTTATATCCACTCCTATAAAGTTTTTGTTGGGGTACTTCTTGGCTAGGTTTACAGTATATTCTCCCTTACCACAACCAAGTTCCAACACTATCGGGTTGTTGTTCTTAAAAAAGTCGGCCTTCCACTTGCCACGCAAATGGAAGGTATTTTGTTGCAAAAACTCGTACGATACCTGAAACAGATTAGGAAAAGTAAGATTTTCCTCGAAGCGTTCTAACTTGTTCTTTCCCATTTATTATATGTATTCTATTATTCAAAATAAACTGCAAAAGACATTAAGTGCTTAATGTCTTTTGCAGAAAATGTATTTTTATTTATTATTTCAACCAATTATCAATTACCATTTTTTGATAACCATATTCTCTTTGTTCCATGTTCTTAGCTGACGTAGCAATGCCTCGGCGGCAGTTTGTGATGGAGCCGAACCAAGCGAAACATAGTATAGATTTCCTTTATTGATAACGTAAGCATCGGCACCTCTCTTGCGGAAACGGTCGGCTTCGCGTGCAGCATTGTCTCTATTTTTGAAGAATCCTGCTATAATGTCGAAACCTTGTTTCGAACGCAAACGCATTTCTGTAACAGGCACACTGCCTTGTTCTTTTTGTTTTTGTTTAGGAACAAATTCTATCTTATCACGTTTTACAAGTCCGGCATCGATAAGTTCGTTCAAGTATTCATCAAACAATCCGTTAATCTGTATTTCAGAAATAATTGCCGATTTTGCTCTCGATACTCTCTGACGTTGCAACTTGTCTGTACAATAATCTGTGATATAGTTATCATAGTTGACCAATCTTGCAGGGTGGAAGAAATTGTCATCCAATATCTCTTTCAAACGTTTTACAATATATTCGTTCAAACGTTCTACCATAAGATCTTTTGCAGTTGTATAATTCTGCCTCTTCAAGAATTTCTCTATTTTTGGAGTTATTACATCTATTATAGTGTTAGATGCTTCAGGTATTATCACATCTTTATTTTCTACAGGTACCAAAGTATAGTCAAATGTAAACACATTAGCGCCTTTAAACAAATCAACTTCTTCGGTTTCCTCTTCTTCTGTTTGCTGAACTGCAACGGTATCATCTGTCGCTACTACTGTAGTATCCAAAACTGCCGGCAATTCTACTTCTGATATTTCTTCTACTTTGTTGTTTATAAACGGTATTGGCATATCTTTAACTACAATAAAATAATAATAAGCACCGCCCAACAACAGAAGTAACAATAGAATAATAATAGGTATAATTATATTCTTCTTTTTCTTTGAAGGTTTCTTAGGTTCTGATGCCGGTGTTACCGGTATTGTTTCTGTCTGTTTTAGAGTTTCGGTATTATTATTTTCAACAGCTACATCAAACCATTTTTTCGACTCTTCAGCCACCTCTTCAATAGTTTTTGTTTCTGGAGTAGTGGCTACCGGTACATCTTCGGCTGTTTCTTCAGTTGTTTCATCTATTGAACCTTGTTCTATTTCGGGGTCGAAAGCTTTTGTTTCAACTACCTCTTCAACGGTTTCTGTTGCTTCTTGAGTTTCTTCCGGTTGTTGTTCTGCTTCTATTTCTTCCGGTTTTTCCTCTTCGGGTTCGGGTATTGTTGGATTTTCAAATTTATAGAAAGGATCTTCACGTCCTTCTTCCAAATCATAAGTTTCCACTCTCTTCAATGACGAAAGATGACGTGTTTCTTTCGAAAAGTTCAAACCTTCAGCCACCTTAAAAGTATAACCATTTTCGGGATCATACGTCAACACTCCAAAATCCGAAAACTCATGCTTGGATTCGTTTTTTATCTTATCATTTAATGCATCAATATAGTTATCCCACAACTTTTCGGCTGTTGTAATTCCTACAAACTCTTGCTTGGCAATATAACTTATAATCTGTTGACTACCCTTACCATAAGAAGTAGAAAACTCCACAGTTTTTATTGATGGGAAAAATGCCTTTACATCTTCATCAAAATACGTAGGTATGGTTACAGGAGTAAAAGTTCCTATACCTTTTATTTCTACAACATTTCCTTGTTTAATAAATTCTACTATATAATTTGTTATATTCATCAGTTTATCTATTTTTTCAGTTTCAATAAATCTTCAGGTGTGTCAATGGCAATATTTTCCACCATTGTCTCTTCCACCTTTATAGTATAACCATTCTCTATCCATCTTAGTTGTTCCAACGATTCGGCCAACTCCAAACTTGTTTGTTCCAACTTAACAAGTTTCTGCAAGGTTTCGAATGTATAAGCATAAATGCCTATGTGCTTGTAGTATTTATGCTTTTGTAACCATTGGTCTTGCTCACATCCACGCATGTATGGTATGGGACAACGGCTGAAATAAAAAGCATCTCCACTACTACTGCAAACTACTTTTACGACATTTGGCGAAAAAAGTTCTTCTTTTGACAAAATTTGTTTCTTCAAAGTTGCTATTTGTGTAGCACCATCGCCAAAACAACTCACCAAAGTCTCTATCTGTGAATGTTCTACATTAGGTTCATCGCCTTGAATATTTACCACCACATCGTAGTTTTTTCCTTCTGCAAGATATTTCTCAACTATCTCGCCACATCGATCGGTACCACTGCGATGAGAGGTTGAAGTCATCACCACATTACCACCAAATCCTTTCACACAATCGACTATACGCTCGTCATCTGTAGCTACTACTACATCGGACAATACGTTTATACCTCGCACTCCCTCATACACATGTTGTATCATTGGTCTGCCATCAATCATTGCCAATGGTTTGCCCGGAAATCGTGTTGACGCATACCGTGCCGGTATTACTCCTAATACTTTCATATATTTTGGGTCGTTTATAGTCATATTTGTTTTTTACTTACAATTATAAAATGTTGTGCTTTAGGTACCAACTTATTAAAAATATTATCAATAAGTTTCCATACTCTACAGCCCAATATTTCAAATAATAGTACCATTCGTGAATATAGGAGGAACTTATTTCCCACCAATGTCACAGTATCTATATTCATAGTTGCTTTTGCATACAGCTTTTTCATATTGTTCTTGTCGAACGAATGGAGGTGTGCATTCTTTGGTGTTTTACAATTGCAATGAATGCATAGCGAATACTCTATCTTTTCCTTATATGGTGTTGAAACTATTAGAGTACCACCTGGTTTCAAAACACGTTTCAGTGCCTCTATAAAAGCTACCGGATCAATGGTATGCTCTATTATTTCAGATGCCACCACACAATCGAAAGTATTCTCCTTAAACGGCAAAGCAAAAGCATCTGCCACTACCGAAGCATGGTTTCCCGAAGGATAGCTACTCAATGCTTTCTCGGCATTAGCTTGTGCAACATCAAGCGATACTACCTTTACTCCCGTATTCATGAAATGTTTGGCTATATATGCACATCCACAACCTACATCAAGTAGCATGCGTGTAGTTTTGGGTATTTGCTTCAATATACTTGTTTGCAACAATCCTACCGATGCCTCTTCCAGCCTATCGTGCTTGTCCCTATAATAATCAAACACCTCGGCATCAATTGTATAATGATTTATGTAATGAAATTCTCGGTCTGTTTCGTCTTCGCCCTGTTGGTCTAAAAATACCGGCACCCCTCGGCATATAGGAAATGCAACGCCATCGGCATCAAACAAGATATTCTCGTTCTCCTCCAATAGTTTTGCTCCTGTATAAGGATTACACAATATTTCCATCAACCACTTTTTCATCTAAAACAAGCCGTTTATTTCTGCATTTATTCTATCAATAACTACTCCCAAATCCTCGGGTTTATCTGCAAAATTAAGTTCTTCTATATCTATTACCAATAGTTTACCTTTGTCGTATTCCGAAATCCAATTTTCGTAACGTTGATTTAAGCTGGTCAAATAATCCAAACGAATACTATTTTCATATTCCCTACCACGTTTTTGTATCTGATTTACCAATGCTGGCACACTTCCTTTTAGGTAAATCAACAAATCCGGTGCCTGAATAAATGATGACAACAATTCGAATATGGCTTGATAATTCTCAAAATCACGAGTATTCATCAAACCCATTGCATGCAAATTGGGGGCAAAAATATAAGCATCTTCGTATATTGTACGGTCTTGCACTATATTTCCACAAGACTTACGTATGTCTATTATTTGCTTGAAGCGTGTGTGCAAGAAATATATTTGCAAATTAAACGACCAACGCCTCATATCTTCATAAAAACTATTGATATAAGGATTATTGGCATTATTTTCATAAACAGCTTCGTAGCCCAAATGCTTCGACAATAACCCGGTCAACGTTGTTTTGCCCGATCCTATATTACCTGCTATTGCTATATGCATAATTCTTTTTGTTTTTATCAACATTAAACCATAAACTTCAAAATACAACAATCGACTGCCATTATTAACAAATAAATGTCAACATTATTTCTACATTAACATCTGAATATCAACGTATGGCAATAGTTTATTCAAAAGTTTATTCTTTGCAAATATACGCAAAAAAAAGGAAACTTCGGCTCTTTGGCAAACAAAAATAGTCTTTTCGGTTGAAAAAATGTAGAAAAAAAAGCAGGAATCAACTTTTCACCTTTACCCGACGTCCTCATAGTTGACTAATCTGCAATATATTTAGACTTTCGGGAAACTTACATTATATTGCACATTATTTTACACCCTACCATCAATCATTTCATGATAGGGTATCACGAGGATGACAATATACTGTCATTTTTCAACCAATATACCACCTCAAAAATCCCTCACGAGGCAGATGAATTTTCCTCGTGAGGAAAATTCATCTGCCTCGTGATGTAGATAAACCTGGCTCGTGATGTAATTTTCATTCCCCCAATCCGTAGCATTCCCAACGTATAATATAATTGTTGTAACAACGAGCGGCCTATGGTATTTCCAATCACCGTAATGTAGATACAATCTTTTTTTGACAAAATACAGCTTTTCAGCTTCTATATATCCCGAAAAAAACGTATTTTTGCAAGCAGATAGTTTTATTCAATCAGATATTAACATATTAGTAATAAATTATATAGATATTATGGCAAACAACGAAGATGCTTTCAAAAAGATAATATCACACGCAAAGGAATATGGTTTTATATTCCCATCGAGTGAAATTTATGATGGTTTGGCAGCCGTTTACGACTATGGTCAATTGGGTGTTGAACTGAAAAACAATATAAAAAACTATTGGTGGAAATCGATGGTGCAATACAACGAAAATATTGTGGGTATAGACTCCGGAATATTTATGCACCCAAAAATATGGAAGGCTTCGGGACACGTTGATGCTTTTAACGATCCTTTGATTGACAACAAGGACTCTAAAAAACGCTATCGTGCCGATGTGCTTATAGAAGACCACATTGCCAAGATTGAGGATAAGATACGTAAGGAAGTAGAGAAAGCTGCCAAACGTTTCGAAAACTTTGACGAGGCTATGTTCCGCTCTACCAACGCACGTGTACTTGAATATCAAGCAAAGATTGACGAGATTACTACACGTTTTGCCGAGGCTATGAACGACAACAACCTTGATGCAATAAAGCAATTGATACTAGACCTTGGCATAGTATGCCCCATATCGGGCAGCAGAAACTGGACCGATGTGCGCCAGTTTAACCTTATGTTTGCCACACAAATGGGTTCGGTAGCCGAAGGTGCCGACACTATATATCTACGCCCCGAAACTGCTCAAGGTATATTTGTCAACTTCCTAAACGTTCAAAAATCTGGACGTATGAAGATACCCTTTGGTATAGCTCAAATAGGAAAAGCATTCCGCAACGAAATAGTGGCACGCCAATTCATCTTCCGCATGCGCGAATTTGAACAAATGGAAATGCAATTCTTTGTTCGTCCGGGCGAAGAACTTAAATGGTTCGAACATTGGAAAGAAGCTCGTCGCAAATGGCACCTTGCATTAGGAATACCTGAAAGCAAATACCGTTTCCACGACCACGAAAAGCTTGCACACTATGCCAATGCAGCTACCGACATTGAATTTGAATTCCCATTTGGTTTCAAAGAATTGGAAGGTATACATAGTCGCACAGACTTCGACCTCTCACGCCATAGCGAATTTTCGGGCAAGAAACTGCAATACTTCGATGCCGAAATCAACGAAAGCTACACTCCCTACGTTATCGAAACATCTATAGGATTGGACCGTACATTCTTAGCTATATTCAGCTATGCTTATCAAGAAGAGAAGTTGGAAGATGGTTCGGAACGTGTAGTAATGAAGATTCCTGCTATATTGGCACCATACAAAGTGGCAATACTTCCTTTGGTAAAGAAAGACGGCCTTCCCGAAAAAGCTCGCGAAATAGTGGACAATTTGAAGTTCAACTACATGGTACAATATGACGAAAAAGATGCTATCGGCCGTCGTTATCGCCGCCAAGATGCAATAGGCACCCCCTACTGCGTTACTGTAGATAACCAAACTTTGACCGACAACACTGTTACAATTCGCGAACGCGATACCATGAAGCAAGACCGCATAAGTGTTGATAACCTAAACGCTTACCTAGCCGAAAGAATACAACCACTGAAAATGTAAAAGTATATTCCTATAATACTTAAATAAAAAAAGCAAAAGGCTTAACCTTTTGCTTTTTTTATTTATACCCAACAATTATAATACTACCTATCAAATTATAGGGCACAAGAAACTTCGGATTCCATAAGCCGAAGCTACTAACCAACCAAAATTTTCAAGTGCCCGAGACAGGACTTGAACCTGCACTCCTCGCGGAATACGCACCTGAAACGTACGTGTCTACCAATTCCACCACTCGGGCTGAAAAAATATTACCATTTTATTTTGATGTGTCCACGACAAGACTTGAACTTGCACGCCTCGCAGCACCACCCCCTCAAAGTGGCGTGTCTACCAATTCCACCACGTGGACATCTTTTCTTTTCCATTTGCAAAATTACAACTTTTATTCCATATAACGAAAACTTTTTTCATCTTATTTTGCTATAGAAAATACTTTATCTTGTATTTCAAGATTATATATTTTTAATAAGTGAAATATTTTTCTTTTTATAACGAACAAAAACATTGCAAAATGACAATATTTTCAGAACAAAACACAATATTTGAATGCAAATTCTATAGATTTTTGTCAGCATCATTAAACATTAACATTTCATAAAACCATTAAATTCCAAAGATATATAACATTTTTTTATTGAAAAGATAAAAATCACTACTCAATTTAAAAAATAATATGTATCTTTGTGCCACAAAATAACATTATTAAACTCATAAAATACATAAACTATGACTAAATCTGAACAATACATGGAGATGGAAGCTCGTTACGGAGCCCACAACTATCATCCACTACCAGTGGTATTAGCCAAAGGCGAAGGTGCATACGTATGGGATTGCGAAGGCAAACGCTACTTCGATTTCTTATCGGCATACTCGGCCGTAAACCAAGGGCACTGCCACCCTAAAATAATCAAAGCAATGTGCGACCAAGCTCAAAAACTTACCCTCAGCTCTCGTGCATTCTATAATGACTGTTTAGGCGAATGGGAAAAATACATAACCGAATACTTCGGTTACGAAAAAGTTCTACCGATGAACACCGGTGCCGAAGCCGATGAAACAGCACTTAAACTAGCTCGCCGTTGGGGTGTGGTAAAAAAGGGAATACCCAATGATGATGTAATGATAGTATGCTGCGAAGGAAACTTTCACGGACGTACCATCACTATAATAACTATGAGCAACGATCCAGACTCGTATGCCAACTACGGCCCTATGACTCCAGGGTTTATACGTATACCTTACAATGATGCCGATGCATTGGAAAAAGTAATGCAGGAGCATGGTAGCAAAATTGCAGGTTTCCTTTTGGAACCCATACAAGGCGAAGCCGGTGTATATGTCCCCGACGATGGATACCTAAAGAGATGTTACGATATATGTAAAAAATACAACGTATTATTCATGGCAGACGAAGTACAAAGTGGTATAGCTCGTACCGGCAAAATGCTTGCTTGCGACCATGAAAATGTACGTCCCGATATACTTATATTGGGCAAAGCCCTTGGCGGTGGTGTATTCCCTGTGTCTGCGGTATTGGCCGACGATGAGATAATGCTTAATATCAAACCTGGCGAACACGGAAGCACTTTCGGAGGTAACCCCATAGCAGCCAAAGTAAGTATAGCAGCCCTCGAAGTAATAAAAGAAGAAAAACTTATGGAGAAAGCCGAGTTCCTTGGAAAGATTTTCCGCGAAGAAATGTTGAAAGTAAAATCAGATATGATAGAAAAAGTACGAGGTAAAGGATTGCTCAACGCCGTGATAATAAAACCCAAAAATGGCAAGCAAGCATGGGATGTATGCTTAAAGATGCGCGATATGGGCGTATTGGCCAAACCCACTCACACCCATATAATACGCTTTGCCCCTCCACTAGTGATTACAGAAGCCGAGCTTCGCGAAGCGATAGAGATAATTAAAGAAGCTATCCTTTCATTCAACTAATAGAATCTAACAACTATAATAATAAAAGGACTACACTTTCATGTAGTCCTTTTATTATTTGTGCTTATATATCCCTCCTATTCGGTAATTATATAATTGCCTTTATATCATTTATTATACGCTGAGCCAATTCGTCGGCTTTGTCGGCTGTTTGGCTTTCGGAATATATACGAATTATAGGTTCTGTGTTGGATTTACGTAAATGTACCCACTCGTTGCCAAATTCTATCTTAACACCATCAATAGTGCTTACCGGCTGATCTTTGTATTTCTCGGCCATTGTTTTCAACACATTATCCACATCTATTTCGGGTGTAAGAGATATTTTGTTTTTAGATATTACATAGTTAGGATATGTTTTGCGCAATTCCGAAACAGCAATACCTTTCTTTGCCAAATGAGTAAGGAACAAAGCCACACCTACCAAAGCATCGCGGCCGCTGTGCAATTCGGGGTAGATAACACCTCCATTGCCTTCGCCACCTATGATAGCGTTGGTAGCTTTCATCTTTTCTACCACGTTCACCTCTCCTACTGCTGCCGATGCATAGCTACAGCCGTAGCCTTCGGTTACATCGCGCAAAGCACGTGTCGACGACATATTGGAAACAGTATTTCCCTTTTGATTAGACAGCACATAGTCAGCTACAGCCACAAGTGTGTATTCCTCACCAAACATCTCTCCGTTTTCGCATATAAGAGCCAAACGGTCCACATCTGGGTCAACCACTATACCAAGGTCGCAACCATTTTCCTTAACTACCGACGATATTTCTGTAAGATTTTCCGGCAATGGTTCGGGGTTATGGGCAAATTTACCATTAGGTTCGCAGTTAAGTTCTACTACATTTTCCACTCCCAAAGCTTTAAGCAAGCGAGGTATAGCTATACCACCGGTAGAGTTTACAGCATCAACAGCCACCTTAAAGCCGGCTTTCTTTATACTCTCTACATCTACTAGCGGAAGATTTATCACCTTTTGTATATGAGTATCTATTGTGTTGAAGTCGGTTATATATTTACCCAAATTTTCCACTTGAGCAAAGTTTATATCCATAGTTTCGGCAAGTTCAAGCACCTCATTACCTTCGGCAGCATTAATAAATTCACCTTTGGCATTAAGAAGTTTCAGTGCGTTCCACTGCATAGGGTTGTGGCTGGCTGTTATTATTATACCGCCATCGGCTTTTTTGTCTACCACTACCACTTCCACTGTTGGGGTTGTGGATAGGCCGGTTTCTATAACGTCGATCCCCATTCCCATCAATGTACCTACTACCAGACTGTCTACCATCTGGCCCGATATACGTGCGTCACGACCTACCACCAATTGGAGTTTTTCTTTCGATGAATTCTTTTTTAAGAAAGTAGCAAATGCCGAGGTAAATTTCACTACATCAATAGGGCTTAGACCTTCGCCTTGCACACCGCCTATGGTTCCTCTAATTCCGGATATTGATTTTATCAGAGACATATTGTTTTCCTTTTAATATTAAAAAATCAAATATATAAAGAACGAGAATACTCAAACAATGTGAATATTCTCGTTTCAATAATATTATTATTATGATTAAATCAAGTTAAGCATTTTTTGGAAAGCTGTCAACGATTCCAATACATTTGTTTTTACATGGATAAATTCGTCAACGCCTTGAGCTTTGTAAGCTTCTACTTGTTCTTTTGGATAACCGGCCAATACTATGCTCTTAACTTTGCCTTTCAAACCAGCACATACATCGTTTACTATTTCGGCATATTCTTCGTCAGAAGAACACATTACCACGATATCGGCTTTAGCATCCAAAGCAGCTTTTACACCTTCGGCAGCTGTAGCAAATCCTACATTGTCTATGATTTCATAACCGGCAACACCAAAGAAGTTTGTAGCAAATCCAGAACGAGCTTTACGCATAGCCAAGTTTCCGTAAGTCAACAAGAATACTTTTGGTTTTTGAGCAGCTTTTTCAGTAGCCAAACGCAATTCTTCGAAAGCTTGAGCACCACGGTATTGGTTCAAAACCTTTACTTCGGTACCTTTAGCTCCGCAGCAACAACATTCTTTAGCTTGGATTTTGTCGCCCATATTTTCGGCTAAGTTTGGATATTGGTTTGTACCCAAAATAACAGTCTTACGAGTTGCTATATCTTGGTTGCGTTGTTGAGCCATCTTTTCTATCTCGTCTTGAACATAACCTTCGCGTATAGCTTTGGCGAAACCGCCTTTACCTTCAACAGCTAGGAAGTTTTCCCAAGCATATTGAGCTATAGAGTTGGTCAAGTTTTCGATATAGTACGAACCGGCAGCAGGGTCAACTATTTTGTCCAAATACGATTCTTCTTTCAACAATATTTGTTGGTTGCGAGCAATACGCATTGAGAAATCGTCGGCTTGTTTGTAAGCAGCATCAAAAGGAGCTACCGATATAGAATCGGCACCGGCTATAGCTGCCGACATAGTTTCGGTAGTAGTACGCAACATGTTTACGTAAGCATCATATACCGATTTGTTCCATGTCGAAGAAGTAGCGTGGATATATACATTGTATGCACAAGAGCATTGTGGTGCATATTGTTCTACTATTTTAGACCACAACATACGTGCAGCACGTATTTTAGCCATTTCCATAAAGTAGTTGGAACCTATTGCGAAAGTGAATTGCATGTTAGAAGCCACAGTTTCTACTTTGCAACCTTTTTCTGTTAGGTTTGCCATCAAGTCGTTGGCAGCAGCCAAAGTGTAACCAAGTTCTTGAACGATGCTCGAACCGGCATTGTGGAACATACGTCCGTTTACTGTCAAAGCGCGGAATTTTGGCAATTCGGCTTCAATGTAGTTGATTACTTCAACAGCTTCGGCATAGTTGGCTTCTTCGCTTCCGTAGAATTCGCCATGTTTCAACGCATAGTTGAATATGTCAAAGTCTATGCTTCCTGCTATCTCTTTGGTATCTATGTTTTGTTTTTTAGCTACTTCCACCAAAAGTTTCAATGTTGGCAAATATGATTTTGAGCAAGTGAAGTTGATTTTCACCTTAGTCAAATCGATACCTTTCAACAAAGTTTCCATTTGCTCTGCTGTAGTTATTTCGCGTACGCAAAGTCCCAAAGCAGTAGCACCGCGTTTTACTGCATCAACAGCTATGCGGTTGGCTTCAACAGCATCTTTTACAGCAATGTCTTGACGGATATCCCAAGTGTTTGCTTTTGCTTGTTTACCTCTAACGTAAGGAAATTCGTTAGGATTGGTGTTTAGATAAGTAAGGTTTTCTAAATCTTCGGCTCTGTAATATGGTTTTACCGAAAAACCTTCTATTGTTTTCCAAACTAATTTTTTATCATAGTCGGCACCCTTTAGGTCTTTATTAATAACTTCTTCCCATTTTTCGGTAGAAACGGGAGGAAATTCGGAGAATAACTTATTGTTTTCCATTATATTATATTTTATATTTTTATTTCTTTGAAAGTACAAAAGTACATCTTTTTTTTATTCTTCGCAACTTTATTTCCCACATTATGCCAAAAAAGAATAGCATTGTAGAAGCAAACATTTGTATATCCGCCACTTATCGGCCTAAACTATTCATCAAAAAGATATTCACTTTGTTTTGTGAATACAAGCCACACAGGCTTATGCCCGGCGGCTGTGGGGCTCTGCTTGCGGCAGCGGTGGCATTAGACAAAAGGTGCTGAACCATAAAGGCGAAAGACCTAACCAATGTTCTGCCTTTCGCCTCCTGATTATCGTGCATTTTGCTGCAATGCCCTTTGGTAATCCTCGTTGGTGATGGTGTAACAGCCCCAAGTTCGCCACGAGTCATCGATATAATCGGTTTGCCACGATTTATGGTCGAATATATTATGCTCGGCCGGAAATAATTCCGATGGATAATAATACCTTCTATTGTTGCTGTCGGCAAAGAAAGCCTTATGCTCCAACACTACACCTCCGTCGAACACAAACTGTGCAACGCATACCGACTTTGCACAGTATGCAGAGTCGCCTCCAAAATATTCCACCATAAGATGTGTTATATCTTTGTAGTCATCGTATATCACCTCCTTTTTCTCCGATGGTTGGAGCTTGAGATCGCCTATCTGCACCTCCTTATCGGTTGCATTCATCACATAAAGATGCATAGTTGTAACACATTCCATTTTTGCACCCTCGCCGCGAACGCAAGGATTGTCCATACACGATGAATAAGCGGCCAAGACCACCACGGCAACAAAGAATTTTGCAATAAATTTAATTTTACTTCTCATTTCGTCTATTTTTTATTTGTAAATAATTATTTATCAACGATGTAGATATTCAAACGATTATCCCACATCGTCTGCAAAGGTACGTGTTTTTTTCTGGAGTGCAAAACATTCGGCCGAAAAAAACTTTGGCGTAGCGTTAGGTTGCCAACGCCCATACATTATATATATATCCTCCCGCCGTAGGAATGGAGGTAGCCGAGGCGTTAGGTTGCACCTTGCCCTGGCGTTAAGTTGCACCTTGCCCCGGCGTTAGGTTGATAGTCCCCTTTCGCCGAAAGGGATATTTGCTTTCGCCGAAAGCGATACCTGCTTTCGCCGAAAGGGATACCTGCTTTCGCCGAAAGGGATACCTGCTTTCGGCGAAAGGGATATTTGCTTTCGGCGAAAGCAGACCATAAACCTAACGCAAGGGCTACCATAAACCTAACGCAAGGACCACCATCAACCTAACGCAAGGACCACCATCAACCTAACGCAAGGACCACCATCAACCTAACGCAAGGACCACCATCAACCTAACGCAAG